>JAICJP010000021.1 GCA_025928375.1 Candidatus Sulfotelmatobacter sp. | reverse complement strand
TCGCCCGGCAACACTCGAATTCCGTCTCGGAGGTATGCTTCCGTGCCGTAGACCCAACAGACCAGAACAGTGTTGCGAATCGGCCAGGCGATAAAAATAACGAAGGCGGCGAGGGAGAACACCCAGCCTGATTGAAACCGGCGATTCTTAAATGCTCGCGTGGCTAAGCCCGGCTGCGTGGCCGGCATATTGGTCGAGTTGTCTGGAGCATCCACGGCTGTGCCAATCAAGAAAAATGAATGGGCACGCCGTGGCGTGCCCGTCATTCTCTACTCGAAAATCCTTGCACTAAGCGCTGGCTGTGGCTGCCATTGCTTTGGGCTGTTCCTGCTTGGACTGAGACTGGTTCTGAGCTTTGCCATCGCTGCGAACCTGAATTCCGCCCTTCAGTGAGGCGCCATCCTCGACGCTGATGCGGGTGGTCGAAATGTCTCCATGCACCGAGCCTTCTGCGCGAATGTCCACGCGATCGCTGCACTCGATGTTGCCGGTCACCTTGCCCATCACGACAACTTCGCGGGCCTGGATGCTGGCGTCCACTTTGCCGTTACGGCCAATGGTGACGCGGCTCTCGGGCATCGTGATTTTGCCTTCAATGCGGCCGTCAACGTAAAGAGCTTCGGAGCCGCTGATCTCGCCCTTGATGACTAAAGTGCGGCCAATGGTCGCCTGATCCACCGGAGCGGTGACGTTCTTGGCGGGGTTATAGGAATTGGGGTTGGAAGCCGGGAAGCCCGACTTTTGGTTCAATGAATTGTCCGATGACTGAAGCATGCGACCTTCCTTGGGTTCCCGCGCGGCGTGCCCGGGGGCGCCGCTGCATGCGGTGGTCTTGAAATTTGTGGCCTTCGCCAGTTCACGGCCACTTGGCCAAGCTGACTATCGCACACCGGTAAGAGAAGCCGAGAGATTACGGAAGGTGGTGTACAGCTGCGGGACGGTCATTCTGACGCCTGGAGCGTTTCACTGACCTCTTCCCATTCCTCGAGAAGCGAGGAGTGTTTGGCTTTGTGGCTCTCGAGTTTTTGCGACTGGCGCTGCGTTTCCTCGGCACTCACGAAGCTCTGTAGGGCAGTTTCGAGTTGGGCAATTTCATCCTCGGCGCGGCCAATTTCGCCCTCGAGTTGTTTTACGCGATCTTCCATCTGCTTGCGCTTCAGCGGATTCAGACGCTTCTTGGCGGCATCCGCAGCGCTGCCATTTCCGTTCGCAGGCAGCGAGGCCTGCTTTAGGGCCGCGGAATTGGCTTGGGAACGGCTTGCTCCCGGAACATCATTCAGCGTCGGCGGCACGTGTTGCCTGCCCTCTTTGCGCCACAGGTAGTCCTCGTAATTTCCAGGGAAGATCTCCACGCATCCGCCACCGATTTCGAAGACTCGTGTCGCCAACTTATCGATGAAGTAGCGATCGTGGGATACGAAAACTACAGTGCCGGTGTACTCCATCAGCGCGTTGAGCAACACATCTTTGGCGCGCATGTCGAGGTGATTCGTAGGTTCATCGAGCAGCAGAAAATTTGCCGGATGCAACAGCAGTCTCAATAAAGCATAGCGGCCGCGTTCACCGCCGGAGAGGACGCCAATCCTCTTGAACACGTCATCTTCGGAAAAAAGAAAGCAGCCCAGAAGTCCCCGCAACTCCGTTTCGGTGGATCGGGGCGACAGCGCCCCGAGATCATCGAGAATGCGCGCATCTGGATCCAATTCCTTATATTGATCCTGGGCAAAGTAATCCAGTATGACGTTGTGGCCCAGCCGGTATTCGCCGGAGCTCAAGGCTTCCGTGCTCGCGAGCAGCTTGATGAGTGTCGACTTGCCGGCGCCGTTTACTCCCACCAGCGCGATCCGGTCGCCACGCTCGATCATGAAGTTGACATTGCGGAAAACTTCCTTTTTCCCCACGCCATTCCTGCCGGGGTAGCTCTTGGCGACATTCTCAAATTCGGCCACAATGCGCCCACTCGCCTTGGGCTGCGGGAACTTGAAGTGAATGGTCTTTTCTTCGGGAGGAATCTCGATGCGCTCGATCTTCTCGAGTTCCTTAATCCTGCTCTGAACCTGCTTGGCCTTGGTTGCCTGGTAGCGGAAGCGGTTGATGAAGACTTCCAACTGCTCGATGCGGTCGCGCTGGTTCTTATAGGCAGCCTGCAATTGCTCATTGCGCTGCGTCTTTTGCGCCAGGAACTTGTCGTAATTGCCGGTGTAGAACCAGAAGCGCTTGTTCCAGATTTCCGCGATCTTGTCGACGGTGACATCCAGGAAGTAGCGGTCGTGCGAAATCAGCAGGAAGGTATAGGGATAGTTCTGCAGATACTCTTCGAGCCAGTTGCGAGCTTCGAGATCGAGATGGTTGGTGGGCTCATCCAGCAGGAGCAGATTCGGCTTCTGCAGCAGAAGTTTGGCGAGCGCGAGGCGCATCTGCCAGCCCCCGGAGAATTCGTCGGTCATGCGCTGCCAGTCCTCTTTGCCGAAGCCCAGGCCCATTAATACCCGGCCAACGTCGGCCTCGATGGAGTATCCATCGCGGGACTGAAACTCGTGTTCGACGCGCTGGTAGCGGTCGGCCACCGCCGCATATTGCGGGCTGGTGTGGTCGAGTTCCGCCATGCTATGGGTGAGGGATTCGAGCTCCTGCTCCATGGCGCGCACGTCGTCGAACACCGACATGCACTCCGCAAACACGGTGCGCCCCGACAGGGTGAGGCCGTCCTGGGGAAGGTATCCGGCGGAAGTGCCTTTGGCGATAGTCAGGGCGCCGTAGTCGAATGTGTCCATGCCGGCGAGGACTTTCATCAGCGTGGACTTGCCGGTGCCATTGCCGCCGACCAGGCCGATGTGGTCGTGGTTGGTAATCAGCCAGTCGACGTTTTCGAAAAGAAGTTTGTGGCCGAAGCGTTTTCCGGCGCCGGAAAGCTGAATCATGGGACTGCTTTTATCGTCTCATAGATTGAGCTGGGAGCGGCTGAAGTGAAGATCTCGGAGAGTTGGCAGGCTACACGGAAGCCGCAGAACGCGACGTACGGGCGTTGGGATAGCCTCCCCAGAGTTCATTGTGGTAGTGGATTCGTTCCAGGGCGCGGTCGATCACGGTCTCCAGTTCGCGAAGGTACTTTACTTCGCGACCCTTCGCCAGGCGACGCTTACCTTCTTCCGGGCTAACCCAGGTGGGCTTGCGGTTGGATTCATCCGGACGCCGCATCTGGTGGATCTCCATCAGGAAGGCCTTCACCACGAATTCCTGGACGCCTCCCGGTTGCCAGAACACGCCTTTGGAATGCAGGTAAAGATGGAAATGGTGTGGCTCAATGGTGCCGATGGCACCGGCCTCTTCTGCTGCTTCGCGCTCGGCGGCCTGGCTGTGCGAGAGGCGCGGGTCCGTGGATCCCTTGGGAAACGTCCACTTATTGCCGCCATTGGTGTTGACCAGGAGGAACTCGATTGCGGATCCGCGGCGGCGGTAGCAGATGGCGGCCACCTGAAGCGGCAAGGATTTCGCGACTCTGGACGACGCCATTCGCAGCCCTCCTCAATACAGCATAGATGCAAGATATTTCACCAGCGTGAAAGTGCAACAGAAAATGTGCAGTGGGGAGGGTTACGAAAGGGTTACGTAGGCTTAATGCTTGGCGCCTCTGCCCGGCTGCGCCCGGACAGCCGAATGCTGGCTGTCTCCACACTTATGACCTGGAGAGCCTGAGAGGCTACCCCTACATGTCGCGGCCGTAGACCGGAATTGCTGCGCCGGTCACGTCTTTGGCGGCATCAGTGGCTAGCCACACTATCAAGCTTCCAATCGCGGCGGGCTGAATCCAGTGAGAGGTATCGGCTCCGGGCATCGCCTTGCGATTCGCGGGAGTGTCGATCGTCCCCGGCAGAATGACATTGGCGGTGATTCCGGAATTTTTGTTTTCGAGCGCCACGGTTCGTATCAGCGAGACCAGGGCGGCTTTGGAGGCGCTGTATGCTCCGACACCGGGCCCCGGGCTTTCTGCCGCGCGACTGCCAATGGCGATGATTCGTCCGGTTCCAGCCTTACGCATGTGCGGCAGGACAGCGCGCAGGATGTGGAACGCGCTGTCTACATTCATTTCGAACATTCGCCGGAAGGTTGCGTCGTCGGTCTCGGTGACGCTCGGCCCTCCCGCAAAGCCACCGACGAGGTGAGCCACAACATCGATCTTTCCGAACTTTGTCATCACCGCATCGGCCGATTGCTTCGCCGCTTCGAGGCTGTCCAGCCTCGCGGGAAGAGCCGTGAACCCAGGTCTATCAAAATCGGATTGCTGTATTTTTGGGGCGAGTCCGGTGACGAGAAACCCTGCATCGAGCAGAGCTTTCGTGACATGAATTCCCAGTCCACCATCGGCTCCCGTGACCAGCGCGGTCTTTTCATTCATCGCACCAGCCTACGACGAAGACAGGCCCGAGCAAAGCGGATTCTCAATCGCGGACAAAGGCGACGGGCGCTAGGTGGGATTGTTTGTTCCTAGAGTCTTTACCAGCCACGGAATGATTACTTCTTTGAAGATCTTCGGATCGGGCCAAACGCCCACCTGGCGGCCGAGATGACCACCACGGGGATTTATCCAGGCATCTTTCGGTGTGTCTCCTTTGCTGAGCAGCAGGTAGTCATCGGAGATGGGGACCTGGGTATCGAGGACACCCGCAATTACGAGCATGGGGGCCATCGGTTTGCCCAACAATCCTTGATGGAGCAACGACATCTTGGGAAGGTAGTCGGCCATCTCGTCGAGCGTGTGCACGCCTTGGAGGACGTTCATCAACGCCGGGACTTGATCGAACAGGTATTCGCGATTGCCGAGCAGATGGTTGAGCAGAAAATCTTTCTGGAAGAATCCGTCAATGGGAGGCGATTGCGCGCTGGCACCGCGCAAGCGGGCTCGCTCCACGATGGCCATCTTCGTTGCCCAGTACGCGCCCCAACTCACTCCGTGCAGGGCGATCCAGTTCTTATCGACCTCGGGCCGGGACTGCGCGTAATCGATCACCTTTGACAGCATGCGCTCGGAATTCTCGGAGACTTTGATCGGAGCCTGACCTGTTCCCGGCCCGTCCACCGCGAGATAGCCGATGCCAAAGGGCAGAATCGCTCCAAAGCTCTCCGTCAAATCTTCTTTGCGGCTGTCCAGACCATTCACCGCGATTACCAGAGGCACTGGGCCTTTTGCATCTTTGGGCAATCTCAGGTAGCCGATGATCTGCCTGCCTTCGAATGGAATGTGCACCACTTCGAGCGGCGGATCGTAAAACTTGGCGTGCGCGAGGAAAGCCTCGATCGCTTTCTCGTACGACCGCTGCTTGCCGGGAGATGCGGGGATCGGCCAGCGTCCGAAGGAATAAAGCCGCCACGCACGAACGTAGTCCGCGTTGGCTTTCGCCGCATCGGAGCTCTCCAGGGACTTCGCCTCGTTGAAATAGCGATCAGCAACGCGCATGAATCCCGCCGCCCATTCGTCCTTGTCCGCGGTGTGAATGGTCTCAAAGGCTTCCTTCACGTCAGCGGGATCAAGGCCGATGAGCGGATACTGGCCGACCTCGGCGCGATGAATGGCTTCTGTCTTGATTTCGTCGATGGTGCGTTCGCGGCGTTCCTCGGCAAACAGCATGGCAGACGTGACCACGTTCGTAAGAATTAAAAACAGTGCAGGTATTTGAGTTCGGTTCGGCATGAGTCTGTTCCTGTGTTCGATAGCTCACCACGATTGAATCAAGCCGCGACAAAGGGGCCGGACGGATGTGCCCGGCCCGCGACTCCGTGCAATTCAACTAGAAAATGAACTTGGCTCCCAATTGAATGGACCGCGGTCCTCCCGAGCCTACCGCCGGATTGGCAGCGGCCACATCCGGAGTTGCGCAGCCGCAACCAAACGGCTGCACCGAAGGATCGTTCAGGCCAAATCCATTTTGCCCGCCATAGGGGTTTGCGAAGTTCGGGTGATTGAAGATGTTGAAGAATTCGGCCCGGAACTGCACGCGCTTGGTTTCGCCGAAATGGAAATTTTTCGCCAGCGAGAAGTCGAAGTTTCTGAAGCCGGTATCCGGGAACATATTCCGGCCCATGTTCCCGAAGTGGCCCAGCGGAGGCGCCATCATCACGGAGTTGCCTGCCGCATAACAGCCATACAGATTCAAAGCGGCCGTTTCTGGCCCGGCACTGCCTCCGTCGGCCGCCAAGGCAGATGCAGCGCACCCAGAGGGCATGCTCGGACCTCCTGGCCCGTAAAACGGAATCCCCAACATCCCGTTGGAGTCCATCACCCCTTTGCGAGACTTGAAGTCGGATGGATTGCCCAGGCTGGCGGTTCCCGCACGATAAAAGCTCCACCGAATTGGCGCCGTTGCCGGCGGGCTGACTGGCAAAGCGCCGGTTCCCGCGGCATCCGTGCCGAGGTCTATCGGGCCCCAATGTTGCGGGCTCTCCAGCGTGGTGATGGAATTGATCTCCCAACCCTGCAGCATCTGTCCATAGCCGGTGCGGCCTGGGATGGCATAGGTCAGCGACAAGGTGAGGCGATGGCGAATATCGAAGTCGCTGTTGGCATACTCCGCACCGACGTTGTAGGAATTCTGCGGCAGGCCTGCGCCATATCCGAAGTCCCAGTTCGCGCCCACGTCATCGGAGGCATGAGCGTAGGTGTAACCCGCGACCATGCTCAGACCATGAAAATTGCGTGAATTCAACGTGGCCTGCAGCCCGTTGTAGTTGGAGCGGTAGACGTTCCCCATCTGGAAAATGTTGGCGAGGTAAGGAAACTTGTTGGCGAATGGCCGGGTCGATTCTTCGCCACCGGTGCTGTCGGGCGCGCAGTTGTTGGGATCGGTATAGCCGGAATTAATACATGCCGAAACTGCCGCAGCCGGCCAACCTGATCCTACGGGTGCCTGGTTGATATCACGAATGCCAGTCAGGTTCGCACCGTGATTTCCGACATAGGCAATCTCCAACGACAGGTTTTGTGTAATGGCGTGCTGCAGGTTCAGCGTCCAGTTCCACACGTAAGGCGTGGTCAGATTGCGCGCAACGGTCATCACCGGGCACGGGCTGTCGTTGCAATTGATCGCGCTGGCTCCATACAGTGAGCTCGTGGGCGAGTCCCAGGGAACTGGGTTCAGGAAATTCTTCACCGTGACATTTCCGGTTGTGATCGTGCCACCGGACGTCGTTCCGGCGGCGTCGATGGGCGCTCCCGTGGGCACGCTGCCGGGTCCGAACGCATTGTTGAAGGCGATGAATGATTGCCAGTTCACGGTCTCATAGATCAGTCCGCCGCCGCCGCGGAGTACAGTGCGGCCATTGCCCAGGATGTCCCAGGCAAAGCCGGCGCGAGGTCCAAAATTCTTGTGATCGGGATTGTAAAGACTGCTGATCTGGTGCCCGACTTGCACGAGGCCAACGTTGGGATCGAAGTTTCCCAGCTGATTGTGGGCTTCCTGCGGCACTGTGCTGTATTCATAGCGCAGGCCGAAGTTGAGGGTGAGATTCTTGGTGGCTCGGTAGTCGTCCTGGAAAAATCCGGCGTACGCCCAGTTGTGCAACTGGAGCGTCGGGTTGCCCACCTCGACAGACGATTTGAATGGAAGGCCGGCAAAAAAATCTTCCAGCGGGCTCGAACCATCCGGAGCTGGATTCGCGCTTGCGACCCCGCCGAGGAATGTGATGCTGCCTCGCGAATTGCCGTAGGCCGCGTTCCGTACGTTGTTGTAGTGGAGTTCGGCCCCTATTTTTATCGAGTGCTTCCCTGCCGTGTAGGAAACGTGATCGGTAAACTGCGTAATAGAATCCGGACCTTGGAACTTTGGCCACTTGAATCCGCCCAGCCCGGGAAAAAAGTAGCCTCCAAAGCCGATTCTGGGCAAGCCTCCGGTGAACGCACCGCTGACGCCAGTATTGAGACCGTAACTGGACGCGGGCGTGTTGAGATCGCCGGGCAGCGTGGGTTGATATAGACGGTTGTAGCCAAACCGCAGTTCGTTGACCCAGCGGGCTCCGGGAGTCCAGATCCAGCTGCCGCCCACAACCTGGGCGCGCGTGTGGATCTTGGAACGCCATTTCTGCTGTAGTTCCGGGAAATCTTCGACGGTTCCTGAGTTGTTGCCGAAGAAATACATGCCGCTGATGCTGTGGCGATCGTTCAGGTGCAAATCGAGCTTAGTGACGAGATTGTCGACGTGGACGTTGTTGTTGAATCCGTTGCTGATGTCGATGCCTTGCGTGTTGTTGAGGGGAAATCCCGAGCCGTTGCAGGTCACGCTTCCGCCCGACATCGCACAGCCTGCAATGTTCAGGCTGGCCTGACTGATCGGGATTCCGCCTGCCTGCAGATCGGCAATTGCATTGGGAATGCTGTCGGCGCAATCGCCAGTGCCGAGAAAGGAACAAGTTCCATTTGTGGGCATCGATTGCATCGACGGGCTAGTAATACCTCCGAACGAATTGCCCACGTTGTAGCGTTGGCCCTCATAGGAGCCGAAAAAGAACGCCTTCTCTTTCACGATCGCGCCGCCGAGGCTGCCGCCGAACTGTTCGAGCGTGCGCGTCAGTTTCGGCGCCGGAGCCGTATTGAAGAAATTGCGGGCGTCCATGGCACCGTCGCGACCAAACATGAACGCCGTGCCGTGTAGCCTATTGGTCCCAGATTTCAATCCCACGTTCACCACGGAACCTGGCTTCCATCCGTACTCCGCGGGAGGATTCTGCTGGAGATTGAATTCCTGAATGGAATCGATCGGCAGAATGGTCGCGGAATCGCCGGCGATTCCCGCGCCATTAATAATTGCCTGTCCTGAATAAGGCTCGCTGTTAAACAGGCCCTCAATGAAGTAGGAGTTGTCCTCTGCGCGCAGGCCATTGGAACTGGTGGTCGAAAAGCCGCCACCCGGGTAGCGAATCACGCCGGGACGCAGTTGCAGAAGATTTTCATAATTGCGCCCATTCAAAGGAAGATCGTTGATCTCCTTGTTGCTGAGGGTGCCTCCCAAGGTCGCGGATGTGGTGTTAACGAGGGGCACCTCCTCGGTGATGGTCACGACTTCATTGATCTGTCCTGGCTGAAGCGCGAAATCGGCACGCACGTCGGTCGCAACTTCAACCTGGACGCTCGGGCGCTCCGCGGCCTTGAAGCCTCGAGCCTCAGCGTGAATCTTGTAGGTTCCGGGCTGGAGATCGGGCACGGCATAGTTGCCGGACTCCTCCGTAGTGACAGTGCGAGTCGTGCCCCGTTGCACGTCAGTGACAGTAACGCTCCCTGCTGCGACGGCGGCGCCACTCTGGTCGGTGAGGGTGCCGAGAACCCGGCCTGCAGTCGATTGAGCGTAAGCGGGCGCGGCAAACACCCCGAGCGTGAAGGTTGCCAGCAACAACCAGGTTGCAGCCGTCCGCCCATCTTGGGACACACGAAACGTGCGGGAGATCATAGAACCCCTCCAAGTGTGGTCCGACAGCCATACCATCACGGGAGAAAGCATGTCAAGTAAATTCACTTTTGGAGAATTCCTGACCTCAACTAATTTGTTGTATTTACAAACACAGTTCCGCATGCGTATGCTGGGTCATACCAGCATACCAATAGGCCACAGCATGTATCTGAGTGAAACAACTCGTCCGAACCTTTTGGATGTGCGGTATAGTAGCCGGACCACTTCCGGCCGCTTGGCCGGGCATTCCGATCGTCCTCCGGGGGGCTGCCCAGTGTACAAACTGGTTCGGACATCGCGACTCTACGAGCAGATCGTTCAGCAAATTGAAGAATCGATTGTTAAAGGTGATCTGAAGGCTGGAGACCAGTTGCCTGCGGAACGTGAGTTGGCGCTGCGTTTCGGGGTGAGCCGTACGGCTGTGCGAGAGGCGGTCAAGGCTCTCCGGGAGAAGGGCTTGGTCGAAGCCTACTCCGGCCGCGGGACCTTCATCACCGATGGGACTACCCACGCGGTGCGCCAGTCTCTGGATCTGATGGTCAAGATTGGGCAGCCGGAAGGGTCATCGCACCTTGCCGAAGTGCGCGCCATCCTGGAACCGGAGATTGCTGCGCTGGCGGCGACGCGCATTCAGGAGTCGGAACTGGCCACGATGCGTGAGGCGGTTGCCATTATGGACCGCTCCGGACAAGATCCGGACTCGTATATCGAAGCTGATCTCGATTTTCATTTGGCGCTGGCGGAAGGCGCCGCGAATCCATTGATTCTCTCGCTGCTCGATTCGATTGTCGGTTTGTTGCGCGAGCAGCGGCTGCGCATTTTCCGTGTGCCGGGAGGGCCAGATCGCGGCCAGGTTCATCACAAGCGCATTCTCGAAGCGGTGGAGCGCCACGATGCCGAGAAAGCGCGGGAAGCCATGCGCGCTCATTTATCGCAAGTGAAAGACGACAGCCAGGCGCCGGCGGCGAAGCGTACGCCGAAGCAGAGCAGTCAGACGAACTAGCTGCAGGCAATTCGGAGGAAGCAAGCGGATGGCGAAAGTCGGGTTCATAGGCTTGGGGGTGATGGGCAGCCAGATGGTGAATCGGTTGCTCAGCCAGGGACATAGCGTGACCGGCTACAACCGCACGCGCACAAAAGCGCAGTGGCTGGTGGAAAAGGGAATGCAGTGGGCCGATTCGCCGCGCCAGGTCGCGAGCGCTTCCGACTTCACCTTTGCCATGGTGACCAATGCCAGCGCCATTCAGGCAATCTCCGAGGGGCCGGACGGCTTGTTGGCAGGACTGAGCGCAGGAAAGATATTCATCGATATGAGCACAGTGAGTCCGAACGTGAGTCGCGCGCTGGCCGCAAAAGTGCGAGCGCTGGGCGCGGACATGGTGGACTCTCCGGTATCTGGGAGTGTCATCACGCTGCAGCAAGGCAAGCTCTCGGTGATGGTAGGCGGCCGCAAAGACACATTCGACAAGATCAAGCCACTGCTGCTTGATATCGGGCCTAAAGTTACTCATGTCGGCGATAACGGCCTGGCCTTATCAATGAAGATCGCTACCAACCTGAGCCTCGCGGTGCAGATGCTGGCATTCTCAGAAGGCGTACTGCTGGCGGAGAAGAGCGGCATTGCCCGCGAGGTCGCTGTGGATGTGCTTACGCACAGCGCCGTAGCTTCTCCGATGATTCAGTACCGCGGTCCATTTGTGCTGCAGCAGCCGGAAGAAGCCTGGTTCGACGTCAACATGATGCAGAAGGATATGGTCCTTGCCATGGACCTGGGCCGGCAACTGGACGTGCCTCTTCCGACGACTGCGGTGAGCAATGAATTTTTGACGGCGGCGCGCGGCATGGGATGGACCAAATATGACTTTGCATGCATGTTCGATGTGCTGGCCAGCATGTCGGGCGTGAGCACGCCTGTGACCACCGGAGGACCCAAGAAGTGACGACGGCTACTTCCAAAACGGAAGCAAGTCGCGATCTTGCCGCGGAGAAAGAAAAGTGGCTGCGCGCTCACCGCCAGATGGTGCGCATTCGTCTGTTTGAAGAACAGGTGAATGAGCTTTACACCCGCGCCCTGATGCCGGGACTGGCTCACCTGTACAGCGGGGAAGAAGCGGTTGCGGTGGGAATTTGCGAAGCGCTGAATCTAGACGATTACATTACGAGCACGCATCGCGGTCATGGACACTGTCTGGCGAAAGGCGCTTCCCCGGATCGTATGTTTGCCGAACTGCTGGGCAAGGAAGCTGGATACTGCCGCGGCAAGGGCGGCTCCATGCACATTGCCGATCCAGCAACCGGCAATCTGGGGGCGAATGCCATTGTCGGAGGCAGTGTGGGTATCGCTACTGGAGCGGCCCTGGCAGCGAAAAGATTGGAAAATGGACGTGTGGCGGTGTGCTTCTTCGGAGAAGGCGCGCTGGGCCAGGGATCGTTGTACGAAGTGATGAATCTCGCGCAATTGTGGAAACTACCGGTAATTTATGTTTGCGAAAACAATCTCTACAACGAGTACACGCACTACTCCGAGACGACGGCAGGAACGATTCTTGGCCGCGCGGCCGCTTTCGGAATTGAAGCCGAAACGGCCGATGGGCAGGATGTTCGGGCGGTGCACGAGATCGCGACGCGGCTGGTGAAACGGGCCCGGGCAGGTGCAGGTCCTGCGTTCCTGCAGGCGGATACGTATCGTTATAGCGGCCATCACGTCGGCGATATCAATCGTGAGTACTATCGGTCGAAGCAAGAGGAGCAGCACTGGAAGAGCGAGCGCGATCCCATCCAACTTCATGGTAAGTGGCTTGTGAATCAGCATTACGCGGATGCCGCGTTGCTTGAGGGTATTGCAGCCGAGGCGCGCAAAGAAATGGAAGCGGCGGTAAAGTTCGCAGTGGAAGCGGGCTACCCGGCCGAGGCGCAAGTGTCCGAGGACGTCTATGCCTGAACGCGAGCTCACCTTTGCGCAGGCAGTGCGTGAGGCCTTGGCCGAAGAAATGCGCCGCGACGAGCGGGTCTGCATCTTCGGCGAAGATGTTGCGGAAGCGGGCACGCCGTTCAAGGTTCTATCCGGCTTGGTGGAGGAGTTTGGCCGCGAGCGGGTGCTCGATACGCCCATCTCCGAAGCAGGTTTCACGGGGATCGGAGTAGGTGCGGCCATGACAGGCCTGCGACCCGTCGTCGACATCATGTTTGGCGACTTTCTCACGCTGACCATGGACCAGATGGTCAACCAGGCAGCCAAAGCGCACTACATGTCGGGCGGGCACTGGAAAGTTCCCATGGTTCTGCGCACGACCTTGGGCGCAACGCGACGATCAGCGGCGCAGCATTCGCAATCACTGCAGGCATGGTTCAGCCACGTGCCCGGGCTAAAGGTCGTCCTGCCCTCGACTCCCTATGACGCCAAGGGTCTGCTGAAGAGTGCGATTCGCGATGAGAATCCGGTGGTCTTCTTTGAAGACAAGATGATGTACAAGCTGAAGGGGCCGGTTCCCGAAGACGATTACACGATTCCATTCGGCGTTGCCGACGTGAAGCGCGAAGGCGACGACATCAGCTTCGTGGCTACCAGCAGCATGGTGCAAGTGGCGCTGGGCGCCGCGCTGCTGTTGGAGAAGGAAGGAATCAGCGCCGAAGTGATAGATCCGCGGACGACGTGGCCGCTGGATGAGAAATCGATCATCGAATCGGTGAAGAAGACTTCGCGCGTCATCGTTATGGATGAAGGTTACGGGCGCTACGGAGTGGCCGCGGAACTGGCAGCGGTGATTGCGGAAGGTGCTTTCTATGACCTGGACGCTCCGGTGAAACGCATGGGAGCAATGCACGTTCCCATTCCGTTTTCGCCACCGCTCGAAGACCTGACGGTACCCACAGAGCGAGCGGTATTCGAGGCCGCGAGGAAGATGTGCGGCAAATGAGTAATGAGCAATGAGCAGTGAGCGATCATCTCGGTAACTGAGGGTCACCGCTCGTAGCTCATTGCTCAAAGCTGGAAGGGGTTCATCATGGCACTCAAAACTCACGGGACTATGGCGGTGGATTGGGAGAGCCGGATCGATTTCGACCGGTTGCGCCGCGAACGCCTGCAGAAAGCCAAAGACCTGCTGGCGAAATCCTCCATGGGATCGTTGCTCTGCTTCGACATGAACAATGTGCGCTATCTCACTTCCGCGCACATTGGCACCTGGGCGCAAGACAAGGCGAACCGCTTCACGCTGCTGCCGCAGAACGATGAGCCCATTCTCTGGGACTTCGGATCGGCGGCCAGGCATCATCAGTTGAATTGCCCCTGGCTGGGGGAGCGCTCGCGTCCGGGAATCTCCATGTTGCGGGGCGCAATGACCCCGGAGATGGGCCGCGCCGAGGATGTCGCCAAAAAAATTCGCATTGAACTCGAACAACGTGGACTGCATGAAGAGCCCGTGGGCATCGACATCATCGAATTGCCGGTGCTGTTTGCGCTGCAAAAAGAAGGAATCCAGGTGGTGGACGGACAGCAACTCATGTCCGAGGCCCGCGTAATTAAGACGCAAGATGAGATTTCTCTGCTTAACACTTCCGCGATGATGGTGGACGCCGCTTACGACGAACTCTATCGCGCGATGAAGCCCGGCCTTCGTGAGAACGAAGCGGTTGGTTTGGTGAGCAAGGTTCTTTACGATCTCGGTTCCGAATACGTGGAGGCGGTGAATGCGATATCAGGCGAGCGCTGCAACCCGCATCCGCATGTGTTCTCCGATCGCGTGCTTAGGCCCGGTGATCCCGTCTACTACGACATTCTCCACTCCTACATGGGATATCGCACCTGCTACTACCGCTGCTTCACGGTTGGTTATGCCTCGCATGCGATGGTCGACGCTTACAAGCGTTGCCGCGAATATCTTGATGCTGCCATTGAACTGGTTCGACCGGGGCGCACGACCGCAGAGATCGCTGCGGTGTGGCCCAAAGCACAAGACTTTGGATTCCCCAACGAAGAGGCTGCGTTTGCATTGCAGTACGGACACGGCATCGGCCTGGCCATCTGGGAGAAGCCGGTGATCAGCCGCCTGGTGTCGTTCGATCATCCGGTGGAGATCAAGCCCGGGATGGTGTTTGCTCTGGAAACGTTCTGGCCCTCGACGGATGGCTGGAGTGCGGCCCGCATTGAAGAAGAGATCGTGGTTACGCCGACGGGGCACGAAGTGATTACTCGGTTTCCGGCCGAAGAACTGCTGGTCGCGGGAGCGCATTACTTTACCGTGAATGGCCCGCTTCCGACGACAAGAGAGAGCGAAGCGCCAGCGAGCCGGCAGGTGCTGGAGATGATTGAAGCCAGCGCTAAAGGCGAGCGCGTAGGAGTTTCAGACTGAAGGCCATAGTCGGCCCTCCCCAAAAAAACTATGGCCTTCAGTGTTGTTATGCCCGCTCTCGAGATGGCGCAGGAAACCGGCAAGCTCCTGGCTTGGCGGAAGAAGGAAGGCGACCGCGTTTCGAAGGGTGAGCCTCTTCTCGACATAGAAACCGACAAAGCTGTGGTCGAGGTCGAAGCTCCGGCGGACGGTTTTCTCGCAGGGATCAAAGCGTCCGAAGGCGCGGATATACCGGTGGGCCAGACCATCGCGTGGATCGTTGAAGCTGGCGAGGATCCCCCCGCCGATGTCATCACGGCCGTGCCGTCGGCACGCGCTGGAACGCACGCCAAGTCCGAAGCCAGTCAAAGCAGCAGGCCAGCGCCGAGTGCCAGGGTCCCGAGCGCGTCCGCCGCGAGGATCTCCCCCAAGGCTCGACGACTGGCAAAAGAATTGGGAGTGGATGTCGGCCTCGTGCAAGGGACAGGTGCGGGAGGGGAAATCCTTGCCGGCGACGTAGAATCTGCGGCGCGAGCCAGGGGTGCGTCGGACGCGGCGGCATCGGATTCCGCGTTCATGCAGGAGTCCGGCAACATTGAGGTGCCGACTGCCGTGGGCCGCCTCATGGCCGAACGTACGACCCAGAGTTGGACGACTGTCCCCCATTTCTTTCTCACCAGAGATGTCGATGCGAGCGCCTTGAACAGCTACCGCGAGCGGGTACTCCGGGACATGGAAGTTTCCGATGCTGCCCGGGTCACGCATACCGATCTGCTGGTTGCTTTGGCCGCCCGCGTACTCCTAAAGCACCCGAGACTGAATGCGAGTTGGAGTCCGGAGGGAATTCGCCTGCATGAGTACGTGAATATGGGTGTGGCGATGGCAGTCAGCGACGGAGTCGTCGCGGCGGTAATTGCAAATGCACACCTGGCGACGCTTGCCGAAATTGCCAGCCAGCGTCGGGCGATTGCGGACCGAGCTCGCGCTGGAAAACTCCGCCCCACAGATATATCCGGCGCCACGTTCACGATCAGCAATCTCGGGATGTACCAGGTGGACCAGTTTCAGGCGATCATCGTTCCCCCGCAGGCGGCAATTCTGGCGGTGGGCGCGATTCGCGACCGGATTATAGCCGTGCAGGGGAAGGCCGAGGTGCGTCCGATGATAACGTTGACAGTTTCGTGTGATCACCGCGTGGCAGACGGAGCGCGGGCTGCGATGTTCCTCAGCGATCTCGCCCAAGCGCTGAATGATCCGGAAGAAATGTTGAATTAGAGAGCCCGGATGCGAAATGCGTCACGCCTGAACGCTCTCAATTTCTTGCGTAAGCCGATTCGCGTGTACGTTCACATAGGAGCGATCCAACGCGCTGACCGAAGAGCACCCCAGCAGTTTGAGCGTTCGCTCCATCTCAGTTCGCAGCATTTCGATGGCGCGGGTGACTCCTGCCGGGCCTCCAGCAGCTAAGCCGTACGCGTATGCCCTCCCAACCAGAACAGCGCGCGCTCCCAGGCAGATGGCCTTGATCACATCACTGCCGCGGCGCACGCCACCGTCCATCAATACTTCAATCTGGCCATTCACGGCCGCCACCACTTCGGGCAAAACCTGGATGGAGGCGGGCACGGAGTCCAGTTGGCGCCCGCCATGGTTGGAGACGACGACAGCCGAAGCGCCTTCATCGATCGCGCGTCGCGCATCCTGGGCGGTCATCACTCCTTTAATGATGAGCGGGCCAGGCCACAGTTCACGAATCCAGCGCAGATCGTTCCACGTCACCGTTGAACTGGCGAGCGCCGCGCCCACATCCGTCATGGGCATGGGGCCTTGGCCGGGGAGTACAACGTTGGGAAGATGCGGGACGCCTCCGTCGAGCAGAAAACGAACGAGCCATGCGGGACGGGAAAGAAACTGGCCTAAGAATGGTATCTTGCTGAGGATTCCGCCGCCCATGAGTTCCTTCATGCCGTTGCGTGAATCGCGCTCGCGCATGCCCGCGACTGCAGTGTCAATAGTGACGACCAAGGCGGAGAACCCTGCTTGCTTCGCGCGCGCAATCGATCCCTCGGCCGCCGGCCGCCCGCCCATCAGATAAAGTTGGAACCATACCGGCCCGGCGGATGCCGCCTTCACATCTTCCAGGCGATGTCCGGAGATGGTGGAGAGAATATATGCGGTGCCTGCTTGTCCGGCACAGCGTGCGGCCGCGACCTCGCCTTCGGGATACATCAAACGGCTGTAGCCAACGGGCGCGAGCAACACGGGAATCGCGAGATCAAAATTCAAAACGCGGGTGCGTAGATCGCAAGTCGGAACGGATACCGCGCCTCGCGGACGGAAGGTAATGTCGTCGAAGGCGCGGCAGTTCTCGCGCAGCGTGACTTCGCCATCGGCGCCGCCATCCAGATAATCGAAAACTACTTTGGGCAAGCGGCGGCGAGCTAACGGGCGCAGATCCGGCACGCTCACGATTTGGGATGAGTTCACTCCGCAGGGCAAGAATTCCTCCTCGGCTGGCAAGTTCGTGCGGCGTCATTATAGCCTTGCGGCGCGCGGGAAGGTCAGCTCGGAGCCGCTCGCTTCGCTTCGCGAGACAGCCGAAGGGGCTGTCTCTACGTAGTCTCGGCAAAAGCAAGCCTGGGGCTATTCCCTGGATTCGAAGCGGGAGAGATCTAGCACTTCTCCCCACCAGATGTCTGGATTTTGCCGCGCGCGTTTTTCCTGATGCCAGTAGCCGAGACGGTCCAGTTCCTGAAGAATTTGCTCGATGACTGGTTCGACGGCCTGCTCCACGGCAGGACTGAGCGGTTGCCCGGGCTCATAGCTTTCACCCTCGACGCCAACTAGAACCACGAACTCCGGGCTCGCACCCAGCAGGTCGGCGGTCATGAGACATTCCGACAATGCCGGCGAGTGCGGATCGAGCCTCTGCGCGGGAACGATGCTCAGGATGTCCTTCTTGCGGTAGGTCACGATCCTACCTGGGGTGTCGTTGCTGCGGACGCAATCAATTAGGATCAGCGCGCGCAGGCCGACAATCTGATGCGTGAGATCGAGAGCCGGGGTCCCCAGGTCGGCGAGCGCGACCTCGTCGCTGAAATCGTATTGCGATTCGAGTTGATGGAGAATGTATGGGCCGATGCCGTCATCGCCCAGCAGCACGTTCCCGATTCCGCCAATGAGTACTGATTTCATAAGATTTTTGCCACTCCAATTTTTCGGCCTGAAGGATCGAACGCATGACATGCACAGGCCATGCATGGATCAAACGAGTGCACGGTGCGCAGAACTTCCAGAGGTTCTTCGGGGCGAGCCAGGGGCGTGTGCAAGAGCGATGCCTCGTAGGGACCATGTGCTCCGGAACGATCGCGCGGGCTCGCATTCCATGTCGATGGAACGACCGCCTGATAATTCTTGATCTTCTCGTCTTTAATGACGATCCAGTGCGACAGCGTGCCGCGCGGAGCTTCGTGAGTGCCGACGCCTTGCACTTCATGTGATGGCAGCACGGGCTGGTTGTGCACGGTGTAATCGCCCTTGGCGATGTTGTCCACCAGCAACTGCAAATGTTTTTGCGCCAGTTCGGCTAGCATGCAGGCGCGAATGGCGCGCGCAGCGTGACGTCCCAGGGTGGAATGGAGCGCGGCGGGGGTGGCGCGCGTGCCGCCGATGGCTGCGACTTTCTCAATCGCCAGGTCAGTGTATTTGCGCGTCAACACGTGGCCCTGTGCGTAGCCGATCAAAACCTGTGCCAGCGGCCCGACTTGTGCAGGTTCGCCGTTGTAACGCGGGGCTTTGACCCAGGAATATTTCTGCTCGCCGTCCCAGCCTGTGAATGCAGGCTCGGTTTCGCCGGCCCAGGGATGCAACGGCTTCTCGCCTTTGTAATACGCGTGCATCACATCTTCAGTAAGGGATTGGCGGAAGCTCTGATCGGCCGCAGTCTGGAATTTCTTCACGCTCGCGAGGTCGCCGGCATGAATGTATCCCCCGGGCAGATCGTAAGCCGAGCCGCGACTTTCGAGCGGCAGGTCCGGAACCGCAAGGTAATTTTTCACGCCGCTGCCGATGCTGAACCATTCGGGATACATCGCCGCGACGGCGCAGACGTCCACGAAATACACCTGCTGTACAAACTGCGTCACCTCGGCCAGGAGCGTGCGGATCATTTCCAACTTGTCCATGCTGAGAGCGGACTGGCTGTCGAGGTCAATGGCGTTGGCCACGCCGCCGACGGTGAGGTTCTGAATATGAGGCGTCTTCGATCCCAGGATGGCGACAACCTGCAGCGCCTTGCGTTGATACTCCAGCGCCTGCACGTAGTGCGAGAATGCCAGCAGGTTGATGTTCGGGGGCAGTTTCATCGCCGGATGTCCCCAGTAGCCGTTGGCGAAAATGCCTAGCTGGCCGCTGCTGGCTACCGCATTGACGCGATCTTGGGCTGCCTTGAGCTCGTTGCGCGAATTCCTGGCCCAGGGCGAAATGCTCTCCGCCAGCTTCGCCGTCGCTGCCGGATCGGCTTTCGGAATCTGCAGTACATCCACCCAGTCGAGCGCAGAAAGTTGATAGAAATGCACGATGTGATCGTGCAGCGCGTGCGCAATCAGGATCAGATTGCGGATGTACTGCGCGTTTAAGGGAATCTCCAGATTGAGCGCGTCTTCGACCGAGCGGACACTGGCCATGGCGTGCACGGTAGTGCACACGCCGCAGAAGCGCTGCGTGAATAGCCATGCATCGCGGGGATCGCGGCCACGAAGAATCTTCTCGATACCCCGCCACATGGTGCACGATGCCCAGGCGTTGCTGACCGCGTTGTTGTCGACCTCCACGTCGATGCGGAGGTGGCCCTCGATTCGGGTGATGGGATCAATGGTGATTCGTTTTGCCATAAGAACCTGCTAGTCGCCTGCGGCCTCGGTCTCGTCTTCGCCGAAATGCCCGTGTTTGAAATAACCCGTCCACCGGATGTAAGGTCGCCGGAAGCGGAAGTAGCTGGCCATGTCATGCCATTCGCTGAGAGGAGCGGGAAGTATGGCGAGCCGCTTGACCGCGATTAGGAAACCTGCGACGCCGAGCGATATGAATCCGAGAGAGACCAGAATTTCGATGGTCGCGGGAAAATAGAGCGCTTCGGGATTCGGTCGAAAGGCCAGCGTGGTGGGGGCGAAGCGATAGATCATGCCGCCCGCGGAGCTCAGGATGTAGCCGATGAACATAGGCTGCGGATCGTGGGTTCTGACGGACCGGCGCAACAGAAATCCACCCAAGGCGATGAGCAACATCTCCAGCCAGAAGACGCCGGCGAAGCGATCAAAGCGCAAGGCCGTCAGCAATGCTCCGCGGAAAAGGATGTCGAGGCTGCGCAGCGCCAGCCATCCGAAAATCAGCCACGCGGTAATTCGCGCAGCTTCGTCGAGCACTTCCATGTCCATTGCACGTTTCCATACCAGGCAGCACAGCATGGTGGTGCCAGCCACGCAGCCGAACGACATGAAGGTGGCTGCGCCCAGGTAGAGCACCGGAAGCCATGGACTCTGCCAGAGCGGGTGGACGCGCTCGCCGGCCAGCAACATCAAAGCGCCCAGCGACGATTGGTGCATTCCCGGCAACAGATACGCTGCCGCAATAATCCACGGGAAAAAATAGTGCAGGCGCTTTTCAATCCGTTCTACTCCCGGCCGCAGGCGCGAATCGAAATACCAGAGCCGCTCCAATACGAGAGGGATATTTTCTACGGCCAGCGGAATCATGGCGTAAATGGACATGCAGATCGCCACTTCGGCGAGGGGTGAGTGCATGTTCCAGCGCCAGGGGAAAACGATCCAGTAAAAGTTCCACGGCCGCCCGGCATCGATGCCGAGCAGAAGCAGTCCGCAGGCATAGGCAAGGAAACTGGTCAGCAGGGCCATGCGCATCAGCGCGTGCAGACGCTTGCGCCGAAAGACCCAGGCCGCAATCCCGACCGCAAACGCCCCCGAGCCCAACGCGGTCAGAACCATTACGTTGAACGTTTTCCAGATTCCCCAGCCGTAGGCATCATTCATCCCGCTTACTGGGCCCAGGCCTGCCAACTCGCGATACGCGGTCAGAATGATCGCGACCATTACTAGTCCGGAAAGAACCAGGAAGAATTTGTTGATCACGGGGAAGCCATAGACCGGAACGGCTCGTTCCCAGCGGGTCGTTGCGGGGCGACTTGTACTGATCGCGGCAGTGCTCATAATTGCGCCCTCAGTCCGGTTTGTTTCTCGCGCTGATGCGCTTCTTCTTCATGGCCCTTCAGGCTCTTCCTTATCACCTGAACCAGACCGGCATACAGAACAGCGGGCAACGCGAAGTACTGATAAAAGCGCCGCTGCCATCGCAGAGTTCTCGCCGGAACCGACTCTGGTCCAAGTTCCGGCAATCCGAGTTTTTCGAAGGGAACTCGCGAGAGGTAGAGCGCCTGTGTGCCGCCGTTATCGGTCTCGCCGTAGATGCGATCCTGGTAGTAGCGTCCGGGACTTTTCTTTATGCGATCCCGGGCTTCGAGCAGCAGCACTGAGCGCGGGCCGAACATGACAGCTCCGGTGGGACACACGCTGGTGCATCCGGGTTTGAGTCCCTTGGCCAGGCGATGGCCGCACAATTCGCATTTTGTGACTCGCGGATTGAATCCCGCCCATTGAAAACGTGGAATGTGATACGGGCACGTGATTGTGCAGTAGCGGCACCCGATGCATTCTTCCGCGCTCCAGGTGACGATTCCGCTCTGCGGATCTTTGTGCAGCGCCTGAAACGGACATCCCGCCGCGCATGCCGGATCCAGACAGTGCATGCACTGCCGCTTCACGAACGAAAATGCAGAGCCATCTTCCGGCTTGTACAGCTTGATGACGTTGCGCGTGAGATCGTTCAGGTCAGAGGGCGCCTGGTGGAGAGTGTCGCCGCGGGTATCTGGCGGGGTGTCGTTGGCTTCGGCGCAGGCCGCGACGCAAGCCTTGCACCCGATGCAGATGGTCGCATCGTACAGGAGTCCGACAGCGGCGTTGGGGACCGCAACATGCTCATTGGCGTGCAACACATCGGTGCCCACCGTTACGGCAACTGCGGCTGGGACCCCCGCTTTGGCAACTCCGCTGATGAGTTGTCGGCGAGTGATGGACATTTCAGTCCTCTTTCTCGTCTTTCTGATTCGCCGCATTCTCGGGCCTGGCTTTTGGCTTTTCGAAATGCGCACGGTCGGTAGCGATTCGGGTCACGCCAGCTTCCAGGCTGCTGTGGAATCGTTGCGACGCCACCCACGCGGCTCCGCCGACGGCACCGGCAATCGCGCCCACCAGACCGGCTGCTCCAACCTTCAGCTGTCCCGCGGTGCTGAAGATCGGAGGGTAGGTTTCGGGAGGAGTTGCGAGGTGGATGGGCACGGTTTCGAACGTCCCCATCTGCCAGACCACGCCTTTTTCGGTGCAGCCGAAGCAAGGAACGCCCGTCCCGATCGGCCATACCCCTGGAATTTCGTTGAAGTGCCGGTTCGCGCAGGCGGCATGCGTTACTGGGCCCTTGCAGCCCAGCTTGTAAAGGCACCATCCCTTGCGATGTCCTTCATCGCCAAAAGCGGCGGCAAAGCGCCCGGCGTCAAAGTGGGCGCGCCTTGGGCAGTTCTCATGGATGACGCGGTCGTAAGCGAACTTCGGCCGGCCGTATTGGTCGAGTTCCGGCAGACGACCCATGGTGACGTATTCGAGTACCACTGCCAGCAGGTTGTAGGGATTGGGCGGACAGCCGGGCAGATTGATGATCGGCTTGCCGGAGATCACGGAATCCACGCCGACCGCTCCCGTAGGATTCGGGTCCGCGGACGGAACTCCTCCCCATGAAGCGCAGGATCCCATGGCGATGACGGCCGCGGCTTGGTTGGCGACCTCTTTGAGCACCTGGATGGCGGGACGGCTGGCCAGTTGCATGTAGACGCCGTCGTCGCGAGTGGGAATCGCCCCTTCCACCACGAGCACGAATTTTCCCGCGTTGTCCTGGATGGCGGACTGCAACGCGGCTTCCGCCTGAGTACCGGATGCTGCCATCAGCGTCTCGTGGTAATCGAGCGAGATCACGTCAAGAATCAAATGGGCCACGTCGGGCGCCGAGGTGCGCAGCAGCGTCTCGGTACATCCGGTGCAGTCCTGAAAATGCAGCCAGATGACTGACGGCCGGCGCGCCTTGCCCACCAACTTCGCTACCTGGGCCGCGGTGGTTTTGTGGGTGAGCGCCAGTCCGACGGGCGCTACTACCATGATCTTGGAACAGAGTTGAAGAAAACTGCGTCGGGAGACTCCGCTCTTTCGCAGATGCTCCGCTATTGTTTCTTTCTCGCCTGTCCTCATAGACAGTCTCCTGGCAGCACGGCCATCGGCAATATCAGGTCGAAATCATGGGAAAGCGGTGCCCTGAGATGACCAGGTACACCACTCCTGCATTCCCGGGGGATTGAAGTTCGACTGCGATTGAGCCGTACGGGAGACTGGTTTGGGATAACTGGTACGAGGCGTATTAGTTTATGAAAACAGTACCAGGGGACTGATGATCCCAATTGGAGTCTATCCGGCGCTCCTTTGAGGACTGATGGTCAGTCCACCCGGAATCGAACGTACTGGTTATCTCTTAATCAGAAGGTCGTGCTCAGTGATGTAAATCACACCGCCTAGTGAGGTAAATCAACACAACGGAGAGCTACTCGCGTGGGGTACATTTTCAAACTGATGAGAAAGTAATCAGGTGTGTAGAAGAAAGTTGCAGAGGAGCCGGAGCTGACCACTTCCTCCGACTACTGTTGAACGATCTGGCCCGGGTGCGGGTGAACCTGCTCGTTCTGAATCTGACTGGCATCCCAGCCGCCGCCTAGAGCCTTGACCAGATATACGGAACTGACCATCTGCTGTCCCAGTAATTGGGTCTCCAGGCGCTCACTATTGAGCAGAGTGGTCTGTGCGGTGATTACGTCCAGGTAGGTGGTCACACCGCCGGTATAACGGTTGTTGGCGATGTCTAGAGCCCGGCGTGCATCGGCCACCGCCTGGTCTTGAGTGGTAAGTGCCTGCGAGAGGGTGCTCAGATTGCTGATGCCATCTTCCACTTCCTGAAAAGCAGTGAGCACGGATTGGCGATAATTGGCGACGGCCTGTTCGTAGGCGGCGCGGGTGGCAGCCAGATTGGCCCGGTTCCGTCCGCCTTGAATAAGGGGCTCCAGAGCGTCGGCTCCAAGAGACCAGAACAGGCTCGGAACGCTAAATAGGGAAGTAATGTCGGTGCTCTGTAACCCTCCAGCGCCACTCAGAGTGATGTGAGGATAGAAAGCGGTGCGGGCCAGCCCCACCTGAGCATTTTCATAGGCCACCTCGCGTTCCAGGCTGGCGATATCGGGACGGCGCTCCAGCACTTCTGACGGCACACCCAATGGCACGGTAGGCGGCGTGGCCTTCAGAGGCGCTGGCGGTATGTTAAAGCTCGTAGCTGGTTGGCCGACCAGTACGGCGATCGCATGTTCATATTGCGCCCGCGATTCCTGCACCAGGGAAGCTTGCGAGAGGGTCGAGTCGAGCACCGTAGCCTGCTGGGCAACTTCCAAGCCGCTCGCTACCCCTCCTTCGTGTCGTCGTTGCACCAGGTCAAGAGCTTTACGCTGGTAGTCGACCGATTCCTGCACGACCTGATACTCGGCATCGAGTTCGCGAAGAGTGAAATAGTCGGCGGCGAGCTCAGCCGTCAGCACCAGCTGCGCATTGCCGAGATCGGCGGCCGTGGATTGCAGCGACGCATTCGCCGCTTCTACATTCTTCCGCACGCGGCCAAACAGATCGACTTCGTAACTAAGCGAAAAAGGGATCGAGTAGACACTTTGCGTGTACGGGCGAGGCTGAACGAGAGCCGCGGACGCTCCGTTGAGCGGCCGGTTGCCCGATCCGCGCTGTCGCGCCACGTTGGGGTCAGTCGAAACCTGCGGAAAATAGGCGGCGGTCGCGATGCGGGCCAACGAGCGCGCCTGATTCAGGCGATCGCGCGCCGCCACCAGCGCCTGGTTTGCCTGAAGAAGCTGCTGTTCGTAGCCATTCAGCGTCTCATCGTGGAATACCTGCCACCACTCTCCCTTGGGCACCGTGTCCTTAGGGGCAGCAGGCTGCCACGGGGCTTGGGTCTTCCATGTATCGGGCGACGTTGCGGGCGGGGAAGGCCTGACGTAGCGCGGGCCCACGGTGCACGCGGCCGTAAGCATCAGCCCGCTCAGACCCACAAAGAACACCGTTCTC
>JAICJP010000002.1 GCA_025928375.1 Candidatus Sulfotelmatobacter sp. | reverse complement strand
ATCATCATTACAGCCGTTGCTGCTGCCGCGAACATATATGCGGCCGCGAATGACTTCATCCGTCCCAAGTGGCTCCTCGGAAACATGAACCAGTTGGGGGTGCCGGAGTGGTCGCTTCCCATTCTGGGGATACTCAAAGCTGCGGGTGCAGTGGGATTGCTCGTAGGCATTGGCGTGCCCCTGATTGGGGTGCTCGCCGCCGCTGGGCTCACGCTGTTCTTTATCGGGGCCCTGGTCACACACATCCGAGCACATGACCATTCTTTAGGAAATGGCGTGCCGGTCATGTTCCTTGTCGCCGCCGTTGCAGCACTCGTGGTCGGAATCTATGGCCGTGGATACATGACCTAAATAGACTGGCGCCGCCGCCGGTCACATCTTCGGCTTGAGATTCGTCATGGTAGGGAAAGCAAACTAGCAATTCTCAAGAAGGAGAGAGTGATACTCATGCAAGCACGAATGAAAAATCCAGCAATGATCATTCCTGGCGTGATGGAAGCACTACAAGCTTTGGCGAAGGCTACCGAGCAGGGCGGCGTACCTAAGAAGACACTCGACCTTGTTCATTTGCGTGCGAGCCAGATCAATGGCTGTAGCGTATGCGTTGATATGAACTTCCGCTTTAAGGCCGCGGACGAAACCATGGAACGTCTGTTCGCAGTCGCCGCATGGCAGGATGTGCCCTATTTCACCGATGCCGAACGTGCGGCGCTCTCATTGACCGAAGCCGTGACCCGGCTGAGTGATCGTTCCGATCCGGTTCCAGAAGAAGTTTGGAAGGAAGCGAGACAGCACTATGACGAGACCGCGCTCGCCTCGCTACTTCTCTGGATTGCTACGACGAATGTCTGGAATCGGCTCAATGTGCCCACAAAGCAAGTGGCGGGGGAATGGGCTAAATCGGACGAAGCAAGAGAATGGAGGAGAAAGCAGGTCGCTGCGGATTGAGCGAGAGTCGCGCACGATCGCGATGGCATCGGACTCAGGAGAAGCCTTTCGATCGGAGTAGTTCCGAAAGCGAAGAACTTGATCAGAGCTGTTGCGGTCGTAGGCGCTGGAGTCGGAGAGAACACTTTGCCTTCGTCGTTGGTCTTGCCCTTGCCAACCGAGATGACTTCGCCCTCCTGTGGTTTGTCTTTAGCAGAGTCCGGGATGATGATTCCACCCCGAGTTGTGCCGACTTCTTCTACTCGCCGCACCAAAATGCGGTCGTGCAGTGGGGTAAACTTTGTGGCCATTGCCAAGTGAGCCAATCTGCTTGTGACCCCGAAATAGAGGTGAGCAGTTTAGACCAGCTATTCCTCTCTATGTGGGCCATCATGATGCTTGAGACGAGCACGTCCTCTCTCCTGTTAGTGGTGTACTCGACTTCAGGAGGAGACGATATGCGCTCCTTTTGGGAGCAAACCGGTATCCTTGGCCCAATCTATCACTCGTTGGGCGAAGGCTTGGATGATCGCGATATAGCAAAGAAGCTAGGTCTCACCGAAGTGAACGTACAGAACTGCATCGCCTGGGTCCTTCATTTCTTGAAGCTGAAGGATCGCCAAGAGCTGGTTCTAAACACGTCAGCCGGGGCGTAGCTTTGTCGGCTCGTTCAGGGCAGTGCTTGGATTTAGGATTGTCAACGTGATGCCGATATTTCTGGCGGTCTCCGCGTCCTGATGGTCGTCCCGATCCGCTTTTCGCTCTGGTTAAGCTAACGCTTCTGCCTATTAATCGCAGACTCCTTTCCTTTGACTCCTTTAGTTGCCGGGAGCATGTGAAACCCATCGCCTACCGCAACAGCGACAGTACTTTTTAGAAAATCTCTACGCTGCATTGAAGGCATCTCCTCTCTCGCAGTTTCCGATTACAGCTGGCCAAATCCACTTGGGCGCGTACTTCGGTATGCGATTCACATGTTTCAGCACTATCGGAACATTACTGTTTCCGGCGAACGTTTCGGCAGATCATCTTGCAAACGCAATAAAAGCAATGTGCTTTGCGTATTTTGCCTCCGCATCCCACCCCAAAATGAAGTTGACTTTGCGAGTTTTTGCTTGTACTACGAGTATTTACGTTTTATTTCAATCGATTTCCTGGCGCCGTCCCTTTTGTGCTTGAGGAATTCTATGTCTTCAATGAAAAGCGCGATTTTGCAATCACAAAACAACCTGCTTCGAGGGCTGAAATCCACTTCCACGACCGGGCTTTGGATTGCTCTCATCCTTGGGCTTGCGGTTTGTTCGCCCTGTGCCGTTGCGAGCGGTCCCGCCGGCACGGCTAAGATTCAAGGCGGCAACCTGCGAATTGAATTTGATAACCACCTGCGTAGCCGGGTGGTTGCCCGTTTCGACAAGATGGAGACGGTCATGGGACCATTTACTGCCTCAGAGACGGTGACGACTGCAGACAAGCTCTGGACCGAGTTCCTCCAGACCTCGCAAAGACACGAGCGTACAAAAGACTCTTTCGGCGAGGGCGAGCGGCTTACCGTGCAAGGAAAAATGGGAACGCTCACGAAGACAGTTTCCGTCACCGTGTATGACGATTTTCCTGCCATGGCCTTTTTCGATGTCCAGTACACCAATACCGGAACATCCAAGCTAGCCATCAAAAGTTGGACTAACAACGCGTACACGGTGAACGCGCAACGCGGTGTGCGCGGGCCAGTTTTTTGGTCTTACCAGAGTGGCTCCTACGAGAAACGGCCCAACTGGGTTCTGCCGCTGCACACGAAGTTTCGGCAGGATAACTATCAAGGCATGAATGCCGACGATTATGGTGGCGGTACGCCGGTTATTGACGTCTGGCGCCGCGACGTTGGAATTGCCGTGGGACATGTCGAGCCGCGGCCGAAGCTGGTTTCCCTCCCGGTATCCATGCCCGACCCCGCCCATGCCAGAGTTGGCATACGGTTTACCAAAGATGCCTCATTAAATCCCGGCGAAAGCTTTCATACGTTTCGTACTTTCGTCGCCATCCATCAAGGAGACTACTTCCGCGCGCTCTTGGATTACCGTCGCTTTATGATGAAACAAGGTTTCCAGATGGCAACCGCGCCCAGCGACGCTTTTGGCGCCATCTGGTGCGCGTGGGGATATGGACGAACGGTTCAACCTCAACAGGTGTATGGCTCACTTCCGACGGCGAGGCGACTGGGATTTACGTGGGTCACGCTCGATGACGGTTGGCAGAACAATGTGGGCGATTGGCAACTTGATCCCAAGAAATTTCCGAACGGAGATGCCGACATCAAGGCCCTGGTAGACCGCATTCACCAGGAAGGATTCAAGGCCCAGCTCTGGTGGTCTCCGCTCAGCGCTGTGCCGAACTCGGAATTGCTGCGGGATCATTCCGATTATGAGTTACTGAACCGTGATGGCTCCACGAGAAAGGTTTCCTGGTGGAATTCCTATTATTTGTGCCCAGCGGACCGCCGCGTTGTGGAGTACCACAAAGCATTGGTGCGAAAAATTCTGGTGGATTGGGGATTTGACGGGCTGAAGCTCGATGGCCAGGACATGAATGGAGTTCCAGCCTGCTACAACCCGGCTCACCATCACGCACAGCCGGAGGAGTCGGTCGAAGCTTTGCCGGATTTCTTTAAGGCGATTTACGACACCGCACAGTCTGTAAAGCCAGGGACGCTGGTAGAGTTCTGCCCCTGCGGCACGGCGTTTTCCTTTTTCACCATGCCACACTTCAATATGTCCGTGGCTTCCGACCCCAAAGGTTCCTTTCAAGTTCGTTCGAAGGCAAAAACGTTGAAGGCCCTAATGGGCGATGACGTTCCGTTCTTCGGGGATCACGTCGAACTGAGCGATGGCGCCAATGACTTCGCGTCTACTGTGGGGGTGGGAGGCGTTGTGGGAACACAGTTTGTTATTCCGTCTCTGGTCGCGAAGAGGAGTCGATCTGACCTGACTCCATCGCGGGAGAAGCAATTCGAAAAGTGGCTTCGCATCTATCGGGAAAAGATGTTGTCAAGAGGACAATACCTCGGGCAGCTCTATGACATCGGCTTCGATGCGCCGGAGACGCATGCAATCCGCAAGAACCAGGTCATGTACTATGCCTTCTTTGCCAAGCAGTGGAAGGGCCCAGTCGAACTACGCGGCCTCGAGGATCGCAACTACACTGTCGTGGACTATGTCACAGGAAAAAGCCTGGGCACGGTGTCGGGACACTCTGCGCATTTGCCAATCGAGTTCAATGAACATCTCCTGTTGGAAGTACGGCCGAAGTGAACGGTGCTTAAGAGCCAGCAAGGTGCGGGCTGGACTGCCCGATACTCGCTGTCACCATCTGATTACGGAGCAGGCCGAGAGATTCGGGCTTAAGGAGCGGGAAGCCGGTGGCTGCCAGAGTTTCCTGCTTGTTTGAGCCGCTGGAATTGTAAGATTTCAGTTTTGGCCAGATCATTTTTGCCGACCTTTTGATACATCCGTCCGAGCAGGTAATGTGGGTCTGCGTAGGCCGCGTCCAAAGCTGCCGAGGTCTTGAGCGCCTGGATCGCCTGCTCGACTTTTCCTTCTTTGTCTAGCACACGGCCGAGTTGATATTGCGCCTGAGGCAATTTTGGATTGTAAGAAATTGCCTCTCGTAGTCCCTTCTCCGCATTCGCCAATTGATTTAGCTCCATCTGAGTGACCGCCATATCCAGAGGTGGCCAGGGAGACGGTTTGGCCTGCACTCGGTTCAATTCAACTGCACGGCTGAAGCTTGCGAGCGCTTGATCGAAATGACCCGTGTAGTCGTAGCACAGCCCGAGCAAATCATGCGAACGCACCATATTGGGATCCAGCTCTACGATCCTCTGCAGTCTGGCAATGGCTTCCGAATATCTCTGGTCGTCATAGTCGATACGGGCCAGCCAATACAAATACAGGGCGTTATCAGGATGAGCCAGCGAAAGTTTGTCCAACTCTGACCGTGCCCAGGAGCGACGGTTTACCTCTATATACGCCATGGCAAGCGTGAATCGTGTTTGTTCATCGAGCGGTGCAATTGCTTCGGCTTTCTTCCAGGCAATCACTGAATTGCCGTATTGAGCATCGAGAAAGAACAGCCCCCCCGAGAACTCCAGCAATCTCGCCGCGCGTGGGGATCTAGGGTCGAGCTCTGCCTCTTGGACGAGAATCCTTTCGGCTGTTTTGTAATCCTTTTGCTGGAGCGCAGCTTCGACTTGACTGCGGTGTTCAGGCGAGAGTTGTAACGCGGACAGGTTGTAGGTGCGGTGAATTTCAGCCGGGCTGTCCTGGGCACAACAGCTGCTGGCGGCAACCAGCCAAAGGGCTGCAGTTATAATTCGCCACACCGGAATTGAAGGCACCCATACCATCGGGTTCTGCAGACCAGTAGCACCGGCTCCCGCGTCCCGATGCGGCCAACAGTATAAAACAGTAGAAATTGTGGGGCTGCACCTTAGCTGGCTCGGCTATAATGTGTCCGAATTCTGCTTTTCAAATATCTGTTGACGGTCTCGTTAATGCCAGGCAGTTGCCGCACCAGGGCAGTCTCCGCAGTTCTTCTTTTCTGCTTGGCTGTTTCTCCCGCACTGGCAAAACCGCCAGACGATCACGCGCCCGAGCGGGCCATAATGGAAATCCAGAGATTAATCGAAATCGGAAAATTGTCCGCCGCTCGAGATCTGTTGAGAGCGTCAGCTGCACAATTCGGCAGTGACGCTGGACTTGATAATTTGGCAGGCGTGATCGAAGCACAAGAGCACCACTACTCCGCAGCTGAGGCGAACTTTAAGCAAGCCATCGGACGGCGACCCCAGTTCACGGCGGCTTATCTGAACCTGGGCCGACTGTACCAGGAAAATCCCGCAACCTACGCGCAAGCTAGAACGAAGGCTTTGCACATTTATGACAGGCTGCTGAGTTATGAGCCGCGGAATTCAGAAGCGAATTATCAGAGCGCCCTGCTCCTGCTTGAAGATAGAAAATTTCAAGCTTCATTGCTGCGTTTGTCTCGTCTGCCAAGAACCACGAGAGGAAGTGCGCAGGCCCTCTCGATTTCGTGCGCCGATTATGCCGGGTTAGGAGATCGCAAGAACACTTCCAGCGAACTCTCGCGATTTCTGGAAGCGTTGGATCTTTCACAAGCCGACGTGCGGCAGTTGTTGCTCGGCATCCGACCCGGCAAGGATAATGACATCACCATCACTGCTCTCGAAGGTTTTGGGAAGCGACAACGTCTGCCCGTCGACCTTCAGCGCAGCCTGGGATTGGCCTATGAACAATCGGGGAGGTTGGACGATGCCCGGTCGATCCTGGAAAAGGTTGCGATTGACCATATGTCGGTCCACGCTTTATTTGACTTGGCGCGAGTGGCGTACAAGCAGAAGGACTATAAGGGGGCGCTCGGATACTTGGCTCATGCCCGCGATCTCGAACCGGATAACGCCAGTGTCCATTATTCTTTTGGTGTAGTGTGTCTCGATCTGGAACTGCTCGCCGAAGCGCAGAAAAGTTTTGAGAAGGCAGTTAAACTCGATCCTCAAAACAGCAGTTACAACTACGCAGCGGGGGCAACCTCTCTTTTCAGCCATGACCCGAAGGACGCCGTACCGTACTTCCAAGAGTATCTGAAGCGGAATCCGGAGGACGCGCGGGGTAGATTGGCGGTGGGCATAGCTTTCTTTCGCGCCAGAGACTATGAACAGGCGAGAACCTGGCTCGATCGAGCAGCACAACGGCCCGAGGCGGCAACTTCGGCACATTATTACCTCGGCTCCCTGGCATTGCAGGAAGGCCGCTTAGACGACGCGCTTCCCGAGTTGCAGTCTGCGTTACGGGCAAAGCCGGAGTACCCAGACGCGCTGGCTGAGTTGGGCAAGTACTACTTTGTTCGCAGAAACTATGCTGAAGCCGAGAACCAGTTGCAGCGTGCTCTGAAGTTGAATCCAGATCACATGGAAGCAAATTTCTATCTGCTGTCGCTGTATGCTCGTACCCGCGATCCGCGCTACGACACGCAATCAAAGCGATACGAGGACCTGCAAAAGCTCAGAGATACAAAGAGCCAGGAGTTCTTGCGTATGGTTGAGGTGAGGCCCTTCGAAGCTCCTTAAGTCAGATGCAATATTTGAAGCAATCAGCCAGTGCCGTGAGGCAAGCCTGTTCTGCAGGGCGTTGGTTCTCATTGCAGAAGCTGGACCAACTCAATCGTTCGGCTGTACCAGGCCAGCACAGTGGAGTGTCGAACGACCTGGATAAGGAAACGCCGCGCAAACCATGACGCATCTCCCCTGCTGTCTTTCGGATCGAACGGTCCCATTGCTGCCACTGCTGGCAGTCCTTCTTGCCGCAAGCGTGATCAAGGTTTCCGCGCAGAACGCGGCGGATTTTCATGAGCCACCGCAGGCTCAGGCCATGGGAGTATCGACTGGACCACCGCGTGCCGCGGTCAAAGATGCCAAAATGCGACCGATTACCGCTGGTGGCTTTGTGGATGGCGCTCCGGTGGTATTCGAAGACGTGACTTCATCCTCTGGTTTGGACAATTTCCTGCACCGCTCTGGCAGTCGCGAAAAAGCGATGATTCTGGAGAGTGTAGGCTCCGGCGTGGCACTTCTTGATTATGACAATGATGGGTGGCTCGACATTTACCTGCTCAATGGCTCCACTGTGCCTGCACAGAATGGAAAAGAGCCCCCGCCTCGCGCAATGCTGTTTCATAACAATCACGATGGGACGTTTAGGGACGTCACAGAGAAAGGCGGAGTGGCCAACGAACGCTGGGGATTCGGAGTCGCGGTTGGCGACTACGACAATGATGGCTGGGCTGACCTTTACGTCGCCAACTTTGGGAAAAACCGCCTGTATCACAATAACCACGACGGTAGTTTTAGCGATCTCGCAGTGAAGGCAGGCGTCGCTCTCGGGGGCTGGTCCACGGGCCCCACATGGGGAGACTATGACCATGATGGCTTCCTGGATCTGTTCGTCCCCGGGTACCTGAAGTTTGACCCGAACCATCCTCCAACGCCGGGCCGAGGCGGCATTCCGGCTTCTTCTTGTCAGTTCCGTGGAGTGGGGTCCATGTGTGGCCCCTTGGGATTGACCGGTGAACTCGACCATCTATTTCACAACAACGGCAATGGCACCTTCACCGATGTGAGCGAGGCGGCGGGCGTCGCCGACTCCCAGGGATATTATGGCCTTGCCTCGATTTTTGTCGACGTCGATGATGATGGTTGGTTAGATCTCGCAGTCGCCAATGATTCGGTTCCACGGTATCTCTACCGCAACCTACACAATGGCAAGTTCGAAGATGTGAGCTATGTTTCTGGCTTTGCGCTCACCGACAATGGTCTGGCACAAGCATCCATGGGTATTGCGGCGGGAGATTATAACCGCGATGGCAGGCTCGACTTCTACGTGACCGCCTTTTCGGATGACTTCAATACTCTGTACAGAAATGACGGCAACGTGAGCTTTTCCGAGGTCGGTTTTCAGGCGAGCGTATCCAATATCACGATTCCGTTCCTGGGCTGGGGTACAGGATTCCTCGACTTTGACAACGACGGCTTGCTGGACCTATTCGTCGCGAACGGTCACATATACCGATGGGTGGACCAGCGCGATTGGGGTACCACTTGGGCACAGCGTCCGCTACTGTTTCGGAACTTGGACGGAACAAGATTTGCGGAAGTCCCGCCGGCTACCGGGAGCGGGCTCGCGGCTGTGATTCCCGCCCGGGGAGCAGCATTTGGCGACCTCTTCAACGATGGTCATACCGATGTTGTCGTCAACAATATGGACGCGCATCCCACGCTCCTCAGAAATGTGGCCAAGAACGACAATCACTGGATCTCGCTGAAGCTGGTGGGAGGCGCGGGAAGCCCTCGTGACGCGATTGGAGCGAAGGTATTTGTTGCCGCAGGCCGGGTAAGGCAACGTGCTGACGTTTTCAGTGGAGGAAGTTTTAGTTCGAGCTCTGACGTGCGAGTCCATTTCGGACTCGGCGCCGTGTCGGACATCGACAAACTCGAGATTCACTGGCCGAGCGGAAAAATAGAAGTTCTAAACAAGCCTCCTGTCGATCGTATCTTGACCGTGGTGGAGGGAAGGGGGCTCACCGCGAAGTGATCAGCCTGCCTTACGATGTCACAGTGTTCAGCCTCAGCCAGATACTCCAACTATGCTAGCGCCCGCATCTGACCTGACGGATTTCGGCCGGGAATCAGATCAAAACTCGAGCCGAGCGCCAAGTTGAATGCGTCGCGGTGCACTTACGTTGCCGCCCCAGATGCCAAAGCCGCGGAAACTCTGCCCAGTAGCGCTGGTCAGAGGCGCAGCGCTGATGTCATTGTTGAAGGCGAAGTTTCCTCCGATATTGAAATTGCTGTCATCAATGAACATGTGATTGTTGAACGCGTTGTAGAACTCGGCCCGGAGTTGCAAGTTGAGGCGTTCGGTCAGAGCCGTTTTCTTCGTAATTGAGAAATCCACATTCTTGTAGTTCGGCCCTCTGAGAGCCGAGTAGATACGCGGGCCAGCGCCCGTGTATCCAAACGTCCCAGTGCACCCGGGGCACGCGCCATTCGGCTCGAAAGATCCGACGGGCTCAAACGCCGCGGGATTCAGCAGTGAAGCGCAATTGGGTACGTCCGATGGGCAACCACCCTTCCCGGGATTGAAACTGTTGACATCCTGCAAGAACGGATTCACTCCCGGAATGCGGCCGACCAGACAACTCTGCGCGAACTGTTCCACTACCTGGCAGGTGCCGGAACGAATCCACATGGGAGTCCCACGGGAGTATCGAATGATGGGGCTGATCTCCCATCCGCCGACCAGATAGTTCAAAGCATGGCTGCCATTGAGGTAGGGCTTACCTCTGCCGAAAGGTAGGGAGTAAACAAACGCGGCAGACAGCGTCTGCGGCACATCATCAGGTGCAATAGACCGATTGCGCCCGGTCTCGAACGGCGAAATCACTTGCTGCGAGCCGTTCTCATTGCCGCTTGCTGAGCTCTGGGTGTTATCGGCGGCGTCGGTGATCAGCTTTGCATTAGTGTAAGAAACCAGCATGTATAGGCTGTTCGTGTATCGCTTCTCTGCCTTCAGCTGGAAGGAGTGATAGATCGAACTGCCGTGGCTCTCGTTCAACCCCTGCAAGTGGCCGCAATACTGTGGGAACGGAAGCAGTGCCTGAGCCACCGTCGGATCGCAAACTCCAGCGTTCGTTAACTCCTCGACCCAACCCGCGTAGGGAGCGTTCACTCCGAAAAGCGTCTGGGTGTCCGAGGTGAAGACCGTGTTCAACTCGGGGACATAGCTGCAGTTCGCACCGGGAGCTGGATTGCCAGTGGCGCAGGTTGGATCGATCGGAGTGGTGTTCGCCTCCAGCGCCCGAATTCCTGGGTCAAAAGGATTCAGGACGTTGAGAGGCCTCAAGGATGAGGGTAGACGTGTGCCTTTGTTGGCCACGTAAGCGACGCTCAGAAAGATGTTCTTCGGCAACTGACGTTCAATGGTCAAATTCCACTGCTGGGAATACGGCCGGCGATTCCCATCCAGCGGACGATATAAGGGGTGGCCGTCGTTCGTGGATTGTCCGTTATCGTACGATGCCGAGATAAATGGTGGCGTCAGCGAAGGGGCTGGTACACCATTATCCAAATAGAAGTTTGGATCAGTCTGGTTTGTGACGGGATCCTGATGCGTGCCGAAGGTTTGCGTCAGATTGTATCCGTCGAGTGCCATGCCTCCGTTCCACCCTGGATAAAAGGCCTGTGCGAAGAACACCCCATAGCCAGCACGAATGACGGTCTTCTGGTTCATGGCATAGGCGAAGCTAAGCCGCGGGGCAAAGCCGTTTTTCCAGGGTTGCTCCGGATAATCGCGGCCGAAGCAGGCATCTCCGCAACTCGAGCCGCTGCCGGCAAAGGCGAGCCTTCCAGGGATGCCTGCGGTCGGATTTATACCGGTGGGATCGAAAAATGAGAAATGGTTATACTTCTCGCGCGATGCAGAGTAGTAATCCCAGCGCAATCCGAAGTTGAGCGTTAGCTTGGGAGTGACTCTCCAGGAATCGTTCCCGTGGAAGGCCCACACAATCTGACGTGGATACCAGGAGGGGACAGTTTTGTAATCTACGCTGCCGCCCCCTACTGCTCCCAACAAGTAACTGGCGATCGGATTTCCACTGGTCAGGCTCGGTAAGCCTGTTGTAGAGCTATCAAAGTAGTAGGTTCCAGCTTGGTTCGTGTGATCGTGAACGTTGCCTTGCACGGAGCGCCATTCCCCGCCAAAGGTGAGTGTATGGTGGCCAAGTACCTTATTCACTACATCATTGATCACCCAGGTTGGTCGGGTTGTGATGTTGCCTGACGGATCGCCCTTATTGTCGGACATTTGGTTGAAATCGTTGCCAAACGTAAATTCGGGAAGAGCATTGTTACCAGGAGCGCCGGGGACTCCCGGCAGCTTTCCTATGAAAGAGAGGTTGAGGGAACCGTATCCTTCGTTGCGGTTCAAGTAACCAACCGTGACATGGTTCGTGAGCGTGGCGGAAAAGGTGTGCTCCCAGTTAAAGCGCGCGATCGGAGAATTTTGAGGCCGCGTGGGCTCTTCTGTCGCAATGGCAACAGGAAGTTCGGTGGCTGTGTTGAAGCCCGTAAACTGCCGCCACCAGAAGAAATAGAAATGGTCCTTATCGCCATAGTTGTGGTCGATGCGGAACATGTAAACATTACTGTTCGCTACCAGAGTGTCCGGAACTGGCCGGGACAAAGTGTAATTATTTTGGGCCTGACCGTTCGTGGGCTGAGGAAGTTGCGCGAGATAGGCGGCCGCAATTGGACTGATGCACGCTTGCGGAATGATATTGCCCGGAAACTGCTGACCCGGACCGAAGCCGACCGGCAATGCCTGGGCACATGCAGCCCCCGGTGCGAAATTCCCGGGGGCATAGATGGGAAGTCCCCAATCGCTGAAATTTCCAGATCGTTCCAGGAGTGACGGAATGGAAAGGGTCGGCTTACTCGCTCCACCCGCTTGATGAAACGCTTCCCAGTCGAAGTAGAAATAGGAGTGATGCTTTGATGTTCCGTGATAAAGGAAAGGAATCTTAATAGGACCACCGAAATTCGCGCCAAAATCGTGCTCGATGTCGAACGGGCGCTGATCACAACCGGGAGTCTCGCACGGCGGCGCGTTCCAAGGTTTCGCGTTCAACCATCGATTCCGCGTGTACTCGAATAAGGCACCGTGGTACTGATTGCCCCCTGACTTGCTTACCATCGTTATCTGGCCGGAGGTGGACGAACCGTATTCCGGGGCGTAGTCCGAGGTGAGTACCTTGACTTCCTGAACCATGTCAGGAGACATCTGGAAATCACCTTGAATCGAAACCATGCCACTCTGGCTCATGAAGCCTTCTTGCATGGTGGCGCCATCTAGCAGAGCTTCGTCTCCAGATTGAATGCCGCCGTTGATGCGGGCGTTGAAAGCCTCGTTGCTGCTACCCGTAGAGACGCCAGGCAGCAGTACCGCGAAGCTGGCTGACGATCGAGGTTTGCCGGAGACAATTAGGGGAAGGTCTTTCACCGTCTGTGGATCAATGCCCCCTTGCACCGTGCCGTTGTCGTAGTTGATGAGAGTGTTCTGGCCCTCAACGGTGACAGTCTCGCTGATCGCTCCTGCCCTCAGCGTGACATCGGCACGACCGGACTGATTCAGGGTCAGCACAATGCCGCTTTGCACGGACTTCTCAAATCCCGTCATCGCGATGCTCAGGTCGTATGTTCCGGGCGTGAGATTGCGAAAGGTGTACTCGCCCCTGTCGTTCGATACTGCCTTTTGCTCAAACTGCTGCGCCTTATTAATCAAGGTGAGTTGAGCACCCACCACAGCGGCACCGCTTGTATCGGTTACGGTTCCGCCAAGCGTGGCGTTGCCCATCTGAGCGTTCGCAGGCACATGCAGCGTCAGAAGGGAAGTCATCAACAGGGTGAAAAGAACAAAACTCCAGGAAGGGTTTACATTCGCGGACATATCGGTGACCTCCGCTTGACTTCTGTCACGCCACAAAAGCAATCTTTGATCAGAAAAAGAAAGTTATCGAAACCCCGAGCCGATAATGGGCATAACTTGTACCCCTCGACGTTGCTTGAAGTCAAGGGAAAAGTAGGTCTACTGCGCGAGCTCTAATAACCGCCCTCGTTCGCTCGTCGCATGGACGATTTGTAGACACAGGCCTATAATCCCGCCGCAGATTCCAAAGACGGGGTCTTAACTAGAGATGATCATCAAGGCTTTCTTTTGCTGCTGCTTGCTGATGCCTATCGGTGGGATAACCGCTCTGCGGAACCTGCCCATCGCGGCTGTCTCAAACAGTCAATGGACGATCACCGCAGATAATGCGCGTCAAGCAATAACGGTCAAGAATGAAATCCTTGGCACCTTGCTGCAAAACGTGCATTTATATGTGAATTCTCCAGCGGGTCGTCACGAACTCACACAATGGCAGGCGCAAGAGAGCGTTGGGAGACTGAATATCAGGAGCTCGGGACCCGCCACTGGCTGGTCGTTTGCAGGCGCCGACAATGTATTAATCATCTCCAGCACGGAATACGATGCCGAACTGATCGCAGACACACCCGCTCCGCCGAACCGGATCGTTGCCCGTTTACTCGATACTGCAGGAGCGCCCGTCGATTGGGTGGGGACAGGCGAAGTCGCGGGCACGTATGGCGGCGACTACACCCATAACCGCTCCTTCCTGCCGAGGCAAAACCCGGATGTGATGTATTTCTCGCTCGGCCAGTCCCAAGGCACAGTCTTCCACAGCCTGTTTGATCGGGAGACCGACACCGGTATTGACTTTGGCGAAGCAGTTACGCTGCGTCGCGATCCCCAGAATCCAGACCTGCTCAAAATCACTCTACCCGTGCATGGAACCAGGATCATTCGATTGATTCCGGACTATTACACCAAGGCTTTGGGTGTGCCGTTTTACTCCAGCTTTGATGACACTCATTTCAGAGCCGCTCCGATGGTCTGGTCCAGTTGGACCAGCTACTACGAAGATGTCACCGAAACGGACATGACCGTCAATGCGGATTGGATCGCAACGCATCTTCTACCTTACGGCTTCGAATTTGTTGAACTTGATGACGGCTACGACCGCACTCCTGAAGGGCATTCCTGGATCGAAAACTGGGATCAGAAGAAATTTCCACATGGGCCGCAGTGGCTGACGAGTTACATTCGTTCAAAAGGATTGAAAGCTGGAATCTGGCTGGTGCCAAATTCCTGCGCCGCCGGCCGGCGCACGCATCCTGATTGGTATCTGTATGACAAGAAAGGAAGCGTGATTCGCGATTACGACACTCCTGCACTGGACTCGACTAATCCCCAGGCGCTGGAAGTTGTTCACCGCGTGTTTCAAACGTTTGATGACTGGGGCTTCGACTACTACAAACTCGACGGAGAACATGCGCTGCCCAAGTACGCGCCGCCGGTAGACAGAACGCGTTTACACGATCCAGGAATCGACTTCATCGCGAACTATAGATCAAGACTTGCGATGATACGGAAAACGATCGGACCGGAGCGCTTTCTCGAAGTTTGTCCCGCGGGCACACCACTGAACGCCATTGGGTATGCGAACTCTTATTTCAACGGCGATGATGTTTACAACAATTGGCAAGGAATGTATTCGCTGTTCAGCTCGATCTTCGCCAATGGGTTTCTGAACCACTTGCTGGTTTATGTCATGCCGGGAGAGGGTATAGAGCTGGGCGAGCCAATGTCTGTCTCTGAGGCAACCAAGAAACGCAAGCCAATCGTTATTGAGACTGAGCGGGATCGTGAGGAACCGCTTACAGGGTTTGGCGTTACGGAGGCCGAGGCGAGGACACTGGTCAGCTACATAGCCTTGACCGGGGTTGCGTACCCCTTGGCGAGCGTGACCCCTGAATTGCCCGAGGCACGGGTAAAGATGCTGCAAAAGTCTTTGCCTACGCTTCCGATCATCCCCATCGATCTGTTCAGCCGAGGTACCCAGAGCTCATGGGACAAATTCAAACAAGTGCAGCCGGATTATTACATTCATCACTATCCGGAAATTATTGACCTCAAAGTCAATACACCGGCCGGGAGCTACGATGTCGTCGGAGTCACAAACTGGCACAGCACAGAGGCTGACAAGACCGTTAGCTTTGCTGACAAGCTGGGCTTGGATGGGAAATCCAAGTATGTTGTGTTCGATTTTTGGAATCAGAAACTATTAGGTACCTTCACCGATCACGTAGATGTCCCCATCCCGGCACATGACACACGGGTCTTGCTGATTCATCCAGTAATGGAGCGACCTCAGCTCATTGGCTTGTCCCGGCACATCTCGGGGAGCTACTCGCTGCTGTCCCAGAATTGGGATCCATCGAGGAAAATCCTCAGAGGTGTATCGGCGAGCGTGCCGGGAGTGCCATATTCGCTGTGGTTTCATATCTCCGAAGGTTCGAAGCCGATTGATGTGAAGGCGTTCGCTGGGGACAAGAGTGCCGTGTCCATCGAGATGAAAACTGACGGACGTCTTTTGCAGGCCACGTTTCGTGGACAAAAAACGAACGTTGCTTGGGAAGTACACTTTGCTGCAAATTGAGGTGATTTGTTACCGTCCGCAGGGGAAGTAGCACGTCAATAAAGAAACGTAAGTCGATGGAGTCTCGTCGACCGCGAAGTTGCTGTCTCGTTTGCCGGTTCACTGCTCTTGGTTGTCATTCTACCTTCAATATCGCTGCAGCATGCAGATCCGGCAAGCCACCGAGATCAGGGTAGGCGCCGATCTGGAGTCGGCCATGATGAAAGTGGGACCTCTCAAATCGGAAACTCTCTTCGAAGACTGCCGCAATAGTGATCACCTCAACCTTCCCTTTGATTTCGTGTTCCAGCGCATCGATTCACCCCTGCATAGCAGCTTCTGGGACCACCAGGTTTCGGGAAAGCGCTCTGGTTCAGCCGACCGTCCTTAACGGGGGGAAAAGGCGAGGACTCCCGCGTACGTTGCCACGCTGTCTATTCGTGGAAAGCGATATCATGCGGCATGCGGAAAATATCCTTGTACGAAGGCGGCAATATGGAAATTGATCGACGCGATTTTCTGAAGACGACAGGAAGAGCCATGACTGTGGGCGCGGCGACTCTTGCCATGGGTGGCAGAATATTTGGCGCCAACGACCGGGTGCGGCTGGCAATTTGTGGACTCCGCGGTCGCGGCAACGATCATCTCAAGGGCTTCGCCAACGTTCCTGGGACCGAAATCGCTGCCATGTGCGATGTCGACGAAAGCGTATTGAACCAGCGTCTTGGTGACGCGGAAAAGATGGGGCTGGCCAGGCCAAAATCGTACGGCGACATTCGAAGGCTGCTTGAGGACAAAGATATTGACGCCATTTCCATCGCCACGCCCAATCACTGGCACTCGCTGATGGCGATCTGGGCCTGCCAGGCCGGCAAAGATGTTTACGTGGAGAAGCCATGCTCGCACAACTGGTTTGAAGGGCGTCAACTGGTGCGGGCGGTGAAGAAGTACAACCGCATATGCCAACATGGGAGCCAGTCGCGCTCCAATCCCGGCATGATCGAAGCCATCAAGCGGGTAAACGACGGCACTATAGGCAATACCTATCTGGCCCGCGCACTCTGCTACAAATGGCGGCCCAGCATTGGACATGCGCAGCCGGAAGCGGTGCCGGCCGGGATCAACTACGACTTGTGGACCGGTCCCGCACCGATGAAACCTTTCACCCGCAATCGATTTCACTACAACTGGCATTGGATCTGGGATACCGGCAACGGTGACATCGGCAATCAGGCCATACACGAAATCGATATTGCCCGCTGGGGATTGGGGGTGCGGTTCCCGGTTCAGGTTTCCGCCATGGGCGGGCACTTCATGTTTGACGATGACCAGGAGACACCCAACACGCTGAACGCCACATTCGCCTTCGAGGAACCGCAGGGTAAACGCAAGATGATGGAGATCGAAGTACGGCATTGGATCACCAATCACGAGGCCGAGATCGGCACCAACGCCTTTGGCGCCAGTGGCATTCCAACCGCGGGGCTGACCAAGAAACCCGAAGATAAGCAAGTTCTGGGACCGAAGGAGGCTAAAACCAACACAATCGGCAATATCTTCTATGGATCGAACGGTTACCTGGCAATGGATGGGTACGATGCCTACAAGACCTGGCTCACAGATCAGGTCGAGCCTGGACCGTCCGGCAAAGCATCTGGCGACCACTGGGCAAACTTCATCGATTGCGTTCGCAGCCGGCGCGCCGAAGATCTCCATTGTCCGATTGAGGAAGGTCACATCTCTTCCACTCTAGTGCACCTTGCAAATACCTCCTACCGTCTGGGTCGCACCCTGAAATTCGATCCGGAGCGGGAGCAGATCATCGGCGATGAGGAAGCCACCAAGATGCTGCACGGCACCTATCGCGCGCCGTATGTAGTGCCGGAAGAAGTGTAGCTCTTTACACTGCTCATGGTGACACGCCGAACATTTCTGGCTGCGGCCGCAGCCGCTTTCGTATGTCCTGTCGCCTGGGGCCGGGAGCGCCCGGTAAAGGTCGGAGTCTGTACCCGCGACGTCGCGGGCGCGGCGAAGTATGGGTTCGACTACGTAGAACCAGCCGCGGCTGACATCGCGGCCATGAGCAAAGACCAGTTTCGCGAATTCTCCGATACCGTGCTTGCCTCGCCGCTCCGCTGCTATGCCTTCAATAGTTTTATCCGCCGTCCTGACTTGAAAGTGGTTGGGCCCGAAGTCCCAACCTCTGCCTTGAGGGGATATCTCGAGGGCTGTCTGCCCCGCTGCCGGCGTCTCGGGGCTTCCATTGTGGTATGGGGCAGCGCCGGTTCCCGCAATGTGCCGGAGGGATTTTCTCGTGAGCAGGCGCGGGATCAGATTGCCTCCTTCCTCAAGATGGCGGGTGAAGTGGCAAGCCGTTCTCACGTCATCGTTGCCATCGAGCCTTTAAGACGCCAGGAGAGCAACATCCTTAACACCGGTGCTGAGGCTCTGGAGATGGTGCGCCGGGTGAAGCACCCGAATATCCGGATGATCATCGACTACTTCCACCTTCGGGAAGAGAACGAAGACCCGCGGATCATTGAGATTGGGAGACGCGAGATAGTGCATTTGCACTTCGCCAATCCCCATGGCCGCGTGTGGCCGCACGATCTAGTGGAAGACGATCACTATGCCGCATTCTTTGGGTATGTGAAGAAAGCCGGCTACTCGGGGGGAATTTCGATCGAAGGTCAAGGTACTTTCGAGAAGGACGGCAAGGCCAGCAGCGAGTTCTTTCGGCAGGCTTTGGTTTGATGAAAAGGCATACCGCGCCGTAAGAATCAACTTGCTGACTATGATGGGGATGGTCCGCCGAGCGCCGGCTAGTTCTGATGGGTAATCCGGAAATGGCAAGTTTCTCGGCTCCAAACCTCGGATTGGCGCGAGCGTCAGATTCGCATCAGTTTCAGCAGTTCCGCGGTACTGGCGCAGCGATCGACAAAGTCAAATTGGCCTGAGTTTTTCACTTCGGATGCAGCTTCAAGGAACCGGGTCATTGCCGCCCGATAAAGCGAAGTGGCGAGGCTGATACGCGTTACTCCCGCGGTCGCTAGTTCGACAACCGAAAACGATTTGCCTTTGATGCCCACCATGAAATTGACTGGCTTCGATAAGACCTTGCAAACTGCCCGCACGGCGCCAAGATCGGGAAGACCAGGTGCGAAAAGGACGTCAGCGCCCGCCCGTTTAAAGGCCCGAAGACGCTTGATAGTCTCATCCAAGCTCGGGTTCGCGAACATGAGATTGTGCGCTCGCGCAGTCAGAATGAAGGGGAACCCGACTGCATGTGCTGCCTGTGCGGCGGCAGCAATTCTTTCTACTGCAAGGCTGAAATCGTAGAGAGGCTCATCTGGATTTCCTGTCGTGTCTTCGATTGTGCAGCCCACCAGCCCGCTTCTGCCGCGAGCCGAATGGTTTCAGCGACAGCGTCCGGGGCGTCACCGAATCCTCTCTCTAGGTCAGCGGAGACCGGCAAATCCGTGGCGTCCACAATCATGCGTGCATCCGCAAGCGCCTCATCTCGAGTCAGCTCACCATCTCGTCGACCCACGGCACAGGCTGAGGCAGCACTTGAAGTTGCCACCGCCTCCAAACCGATCCCTTCGAGAATGCGGGTGGAGGCGACGTCCCAAGGATTCGGAATCACAAATGGACCCGGACGGTCATGAAGCGCACGAAAGCGAGACGCTTTTTCGATCTGGCCGGAACTCATAATCTCTGTCCGAATTCTGGATTGTAGTTCATCAACACAAGTTGATGTCGGCGAGCGCGGATACCGTGCCTCGGATTGCCGGGCGATAAAGGTCGCTTCCCCGGGCAAGGACGAAACTCCATTCTGGACCGACGTTACGGATGACGGGCAAGCCGGAAGTCGTCGGCTCATCTGTTGGAGTTTGGGAAACCCACTTGTGCTCACAGAATTTGCCAGCTTCAAATCTGGGGACGTTAAGGGGATATAAGAAGGGACATGCGGCTCCCCTTTTGCATCAAACGACGTCCGCCGACACAGTGGTCCCACATGAATCCACGCGTCTCGCCGACTTCGAAGGGTGTATCGACCGCCCTGCAGTTTCGTGCCACCGCCAGTTCAACAACTCGCTCACGTAGAGTTCATTGTCGGATGGACATGCAATTTCGTGAATCCGCCCGAACTGCTTGAGCTGTTTGCCGGATTCCCCCAGCACTCCCAAAACTTTACCGTCGAGAGTTAGCTTATAAATGCGACCCCGGTATGCATCAGAACTAAACAAAACCTAGTTCGGCGGAGGCGTGATGCAGATTGCCCATGGTGAGCCGGCGCCATTGTCTGAGGTCCTTTGATGGGTAAGACCGGCTTGCTCCCAATGGCAGGGCTGGCGTTCGGATCAAATGGCACATCAATTGTGATTTTCCGAAGGAACCTTCCTCGCCGTCCAAGACCTGGATGCGGCCATTGCCGCGGTCGGCCACGTAGACGTGGTCTTCGGCATCGACAGCAAGGCTGTGAGGAGTGCTGAACTGTCCCGGTTGGTTTCCAGGCTCTCCCCACGATTTAATCCAGTTGCCGTTTTTGTTGACTTTCGCGATGCGGGATTAATATAGCCATCGCTGATGTACGTATTACCCACCTTGTCCCACGCCATGTCGGTTACATGTGGCTAAGAGAAGATTCCGCCGTGACGAAACGTCCGGACTTTACGATCATTTGCGATTCGTCGAGCGACATCCTCGGGTAGCGCCGACCCGGCTTCCATTTAAAGAGTCAAAGATCCGGGGACGTTAAGGGGACGATAAGAAATCATCTCCGGTATCATTTCGCACCAAACGACGTTCGCCGACACCGTTTGATATCAACCAGTTACATCTCGTTGTTGCCCTGTCACGGCAGAGGCCGCGGGTTCGAGTCCCGTCGTCCCCGCCATTTGCCGCTCAAGCCTTTATCCTCGCCCTCAGAACCATCCTTGAAATCTGCAAACACGTTTGAAGTTGTGATAGGCCGTGAATTCGCTGCACATCGCGGGAACCGGCTGGACTATTTCACCATCGTTGGAACTGCCTTGAACGTGTGGCAGCTCTCCTGGTTGCAGGCTGCATCTTGCTGGTTGAGTTTAGAGTCGAAGCCGACGTGGAACAAGCTACCACCGACGCGGCTCTTGAGGCACTGCGTCCCAACTGAGACTACAAACGTGGAAGGCGATCCATACCCCTTTCCGGTTAGCCATTGCGACGCTGTCCTTCCGAAGCAACCTGTGCTCGTTCCATTGCAGGTGACCCATCAATTTCATATCGAGACGTTACGGAACCTAGTGGCCCACGGATTGACATTGGGCTCATCCAGGTGAAACCATCCGCGGCGTGCGTTCTGTGAAATGCCCTCACCTATGAAAATCAAGTTCTTCGCGATTACATCGATCGCTCTCCTGTTTGCTATGGAGATCAGAGCGTCAGCCCAGCTTCCGCCTGAGGCTCTGCGTGGATTGTGGAAAGCACAATGGATAACTTCGCCCAGCGCACCCCTGAGAGATAGCGTTGTTCTGCATTTCCGCAAATTGTTCGACATTCCGCAGTCGCCGGAGCACTTCGTAGTTCATGTCAGCGCTGACGCGCAGTTTGTGCTTTTCATAAACCAGCAGGAGATAGGGCGAGGGCCGGCGCGAAGCGATCTCGCTCATTGGAGATATGAAACTTACGACCTTGCGAAATTCCTGCATGCCGGGAAAAACGAGATCTCTGCCACGGTATGGAACTTTGGTGTTGTACCGCTGGCTCAGATCACAGATAAGACGGGATTTGCACTCCAAGGCGATACCTCGAGCGAAGAGATTGTTAATACGGACAACAGCTGGGAGGTCGAAGAGGAAAAAGGCATACAGACCTTGCCGACCCCTCCGGATATCGAGAAGTCATATTACGTTGCAGAGCCGGCCGAGCACATAGATGCATCGCTCTTCGATTGGTCGTGGAACAATGTGGCATCTTCCCACGGCCAATGGCAAAAGCCAGTGGCCATGGGTTTTGCGTCCCTACGAGGCGCGGTGCTGCAGAACAACAACTGGCAACTGGTGCCCGACCCGCTGCCCCCAATGCAGCTGGAAGCAACACCCGCGGGACGAGTGGTACGTACGATTGGAATCCAGTTGCCTGCGGGCTTTCCCGGCTCGCCCCTCGAAATACCAGCTCACGCAAAGGTCACTCTTCTGCTGGACCAGGCTCATCTGATCACCGCATATCCAGAGTTGACGGTGACCGGTGGCGCTCAGAGCACTATCCGTGTCACCTATGCCGAGGCTCTCTTTGATAGCCGGGGACAGAAGGGTAATCGAAACGAAATCGCCGACAAAAAGATAGTGGGTATCTTCGACGAGTTCTTGCCCGATGGAGCCCAAGAACGCCGCTTCATGCCCCTAGTCTGGCGTACATGGCGATACTTGCAGCTTGACTTCAGCACAGCGGATCAACCGCTCCATGTTGATAATCTTCGTTGTTGGTTTACAGCCTTTCCATTCGAAGAGCGAGCGCGTTTCTCCTCGGATGACCCCTCTCTGTCACCGATTTGGGAAATTGGCTGGAGGACCGCTCGCCTCGATGCGCACGATACCTACATGGACACGCCCTACTACGAGAGGATGCAGTACATCGGGGACACACGCATTCAGGCCTTGATCTCGTACGTCGTTGCCCAAGATGATCGCCTTGCCCGCCAAGCCATTCAGGCCTTTAACGATTCCCGAGTTCCCGACGGCCTTACGCGTAGCCGCTATCCGTCCTCGGTGACCCAGATGATTCCAACATTCTCCCTCTTGTGGATCGGAATGCTGCACGATTTCTGGATGTATCGCGGAGACGATGAATTCGTAAAAGAACAAATTGCCGGCACCAGAACCGTCATGGACTGGTTTCTCGATAAGCAAAGACCAGATGGGCTTCTGGGAAAGGTACCGTGGTGGCCATTCGTCGATTGGGGAAAAGATTTTGCCTTCGGCATGCCTCCTCAGGACGTCAACGGAGGGTCCTCCCCCATCACTTTGCAGTATATTGAAGCGCTTCGCTATGCGGCCGAACTGGAGTCGCTGTTCGGAGACCGGATTCGTGCGCAACGTTACCGTCAAGCTGAGTCGCGCGCGGCGGCAGCGATCCGCAAGCTTTGCTGGAATGATTCGTACGGCTTAATTGCTGATACTCCTGCCCAGAAGCATTACAGCCAGCATGCCAATATCCTCGGCGTATGGCTAGACGTAATCCCGGTGGAAAAGCAGAAGGACGTTCTGACGAAGATTCTTTCGACCAGTGACCCTGGTTTCACAACATCCGGTTCAGTTCCGGAAATGACGATTGCAACCTACTACTTCCGCTTCTATTTGGCGCGCGCACTGGATCACGCAGGTCTCGGTGACCGATATTTGGATCTGTTGAAACCGTGGCGGGACATGGTTGCAATGGGACTTACCACCTGGGCGGAACAACCAGAGCCCACAAGGTCTGATGCGCACGCTTGGAGCGCTCATCCTAATTTTGATTTTCTCACGATCATCGCCGGAATTCGGCCAAAGACACCGGGATTCTCCAGCGTCACCATCGAGCCTCATCTCGGTCACCTGAGTAACGTGGTCTCCGCAGTACCAACTCCACGAGGAACCATCGACGCTAGTTTCCGATCGAGTCCCACTGGAGTGGACGCCGAAATAGCTCTCCCCCCGAACATGACAGGGGATTTCGTGTGGAAAGGAAAGGCCATCGTCTTACACGCCGGCCATCAGCAGGTGCATCTTCCTTGAAGATGCTTGATGGACAACCGCGGACATCGATTGCGGTGCTCGTTGGAAGCATGGGTCTTTAGAATCTCGACGACAAACTTCAGTGGGCTCCGCCGACATAATTTCCGTAGCCTACAACCACTGTCGAGGTGACCAATATCAGCAGGCTCAGCACTACGAGGAGCATTGTCTTGGCACCGGCGCCCTTCCATTCTTTCAGCGCAAGACCCCACAGGGTGCTGAAGATGATGATGCTGGCCATATGCAATGTCCAGCTGGAGAACTTAAAGCGGCCCATCTGCGTTTCGCCCATGGTGTAAAAGAAAAACTGCATGTACCAAGTCGTTCCCGCTAGAGCTGAAAACAAATAATTGGGAAGCAATGGGGCTCTTGCTGGCATTTCGCGCTTTACTGCTACTGCAACTGCCATCTCCTCTGCGGGTGCATCTGTCACTGCTTCAAGAATGTGTTCTTCATTCCGTCTCGGTACATCTCCGCGAATCTCCGATTGAAAGTATTGATAACCGGTGTGATTTCGGACGTTCAGAATGACGCACCATACGAAATTAGTTGTAAATCCGCCTAAAAGCACCACCACCAGAACCGGAAGTCCCTGCCAAAGTCCCGCCGTTCCGTGCTGCACGGTGATAGCTTTGATCGGATCTCCTGCGGCGAGACCGTATGCAAAACAAGCACTCATCACCCCGGAGAAAGTCGCGACCAACAATCCTTTCTTCAGGTCGAACTCTTTAATCGATGCTCTTTTCTGTTCATCCGACAGCTCCCGCTCCTTCGAAACCCCAGCCGCACCCGCGACTGCAATTCCCAACAGGCAAATGGCAATCCCGCCCAGAATGACCAGTCCGGAACGTGTTCTAAGAACTTGGCTGCCAAACTCCCCGCGGAAGATCGGAGGCATCAATGTGCCAAACGCCGCCGTGTATCCCAGCGCGACCGCCATGCCTAGCGACATGCCGAGGTAGCGCATGGTCAACCCGAACGTTAGACCTCCGAGTCCCCAGAGCACCCCAAAGAAGTAGGCCCAAAGGATCGCGCTGCGGGGCGCCTGTTGTAGCACCTGACTGAGGTCGCGAGTCATAGTCAATGCCAACAGCCATGGCGCGATGATCCAACTGAAAAATCCGCCAACCAGCCAATAGGTTTCCCACGCCCAGTTCTTGACTCCCCGATAAGGGACGTAGAAGCTAGCGGACGCAAGACCGCCCAACCAGTGAAAGAACACCCCCAAAGCCGGGTTAGGATTCATTCGTCCCCCGAGTGTCAGCTATAAGTGGAAAACTTCTTGCAGCGGTTGCATCGCCCGATCCGGCAATACTCCGTCTGGCTGAACAAAGAAGTCGCCCATCTCTCGTTGCCATCGCTCATTGACCTGACGTTGTGCCATGGCCGAGCGCGCTCGTGCGAAATCTTCGGTTTCCAGATATCCGACCAGGAGACCGTCCTCGCGTAAAAACAGCGAATAGTTGTTCCACCCGGTCTCACCCAACGCCGCCAGCATCTCCGGCCATACGCTGCGGTGGCGTGCCTTGTATTCTTCCAGTCGCTCCGGCTTAACCTGCAAGACAAAGCAGATGCGCTGCATTGATTTTCTCCTTACCGCAGGAAGGCCTCAGACAAGCCCCCGTCCACGGGAATCACGTGCCCTGTAGTCTTGGCGCTCTGATCTCCCGCAAGCCACACGATTGCTGCAGCACAGTCCTGAGGGAGAATTGGCCGCTTCGTTAATGTGCGCTGAGCATAAAAATCGGCCAGTTTGTCTCGGAGGACTTCCGCCGACTCGGATTCAGAAAAGGCAATTTTGTATTTCTGCAGGGACTGAATTACGCGTTCACGAGGAAACATTGTCGAACCCGCCACGACGGTTGCGGGCGCGATTCCATTTACACGCACCTCTGGGCTCAGCCTCACGGCAAGTTCGCGAATCAGGTGGTTCAGTGCCGCCTTGCTCGTGTCGTACGCTTCACTGCCTACCTTTGGCACGATCGCGTTGGCGGAACCAGTGAGAACCATTGTCGCCGGCAGTGTCTGTTCTCGGAAAACCCAGTCAGTTTGGCGAGCCAAAAGATAGTTTCCGGTCACATTGACCAGGAATGCTTTGGACCACTGCGCGTCTGAAAGTTCCCCATCGGCGCCCGCGACGGGATAGACGGCGGCCGTATTGATAACAATATCGACGCCGCCGAATCTAGAAACAGTAAATCGAACTGCCTCCGCTAGAGATCCCGACGAACCGAGATCGACGGCCGTAGCGGCCGCAAACTCCTCGGAGGACAACGTCCCAACCTCTGCTGACACCTTGGTCGCCCCCTCCAAATCGAAATCCGCAACTACGACATGTGCTCCTCTGCGACCCAGCAGCAGTGCCACTTCGCGGCCAATGCCGCTTGCGCCACCAATAACCAAGGCAATCTTCCGGCTGAACTCAGCTTCGGAGAGCATGCGCTGAAGCTTGGCTTCCTCCAAGGCCCAGTACTCGATTCGGAATGCTTCGGATCTGGGAAGGGCGACGTAGTTGTGAAACTGCGTGAACTCTCTCGACTGCTCTTCAGTACGCGCCTGGGGCAAGGGATGACCAATCTCACCATCTTCCAGAGCGTTTGCTCCCGCCATGACATGGATTGCGTTGATAAAAAACTCCGTGGTGATGCGAGCTTCCTTTTTGTTTTTGCCAAAGCCGAAAAGTCCGAGACCAGGAATAACTACAACAGACGGATTGGAATCGCGAAGCCTGGGTGAATTCGGGGTCGCCCATTCTTCGTAATACTTCTTATATGTCGCGCGGTAACCTGCAACATCCTTCGAAATTCGCGCTTTGAGCGCGTTAACGTCCTCTTTGGCGGTGTCCCAGTGGACAAACCAAGGACACACGCGAGTTCGCAGGAAGTGGTCCGGACAGCTAGTGCCGAGTGCGCTCAGCTCCTTCGCCCATTTCGAACCGGCAAAACTCAGCGCATCTTCGTGATCTGTATAGTGGGCAATGACGCGCCGATTCGATGAAACTACGCCTCTCAGCGTGGGAAGTATTTCAGCAGCGATTCTTTTGCGATCGTCCACTGGCGCAGTCTCAAGCCCGCCAAACAAAGTTCCTTTCTTTGCCTGATGGGTCTGAACGAATTCACCCATCTGATCGATCGTCCGCACGCTATTGAGGTAACACTCGCGCTGCGTCATCCCCCAGGTGAACAGGCCATGGCCGCCAAGAATCAACCCCTCCGCCTCCGGGTTATCCTTCACCGCCTTTTCGATCTGCAGCGCCAATTCGAACCCGGGGCGCTGCCAGGGAATCCAGACGATTCTCCGCTCGAATTCTCTGTTGAACTCGCCGAGTTTGCGCTTACCGTTTGCACTCGCGGCAAGGGCGATGGCCCAGTCCGGATGCAAGTGATCCACGTGTAAAAATGGCAAGAATGCGTGCAACGGCGTGTCGATCGACGCGGCGACACGATTCTGTCCGAACGCAGAGAGGGGATAGTAGCCAACCATCTCATCCTCGTACTTCTCTCCGCGATATAGCGTTTTCAAATGTTCCAGACGAGCGAGGTAGAGCAGTGCGAAGCCGGACTCGGTAATCGAGCCGATATCCCCGCCGCTTCCTTTTACCGCTAGAACGCGGGTCGGCTGTCCGGTGAAAGGGTCCGGCAGTTCGATCTTCGAACTTGTGTTGCCTCCGCCGAAGTTCGTGATGCGGAGATCTGCTCCGAGCAGATTGGATCGGTAGCGCAAGAGGGCCAATTGATTGTCCCCCAATTCGTGAGCTCGGTCTTCATTCCACAGGTCTTTCAAGTACGCGGTTTCCTTGATTTCATGCATGCGTCATCTCACAGTATTGTTCGAACCGTTGAAAGTGCTGGTCCCATTTGTCGGTGTCCATAGGTTCAAAAGCCTCGGTTGGGAAAGAACGCTCAACCATGGCACGCATCTCCCCCAGTGACGATGCCTCGCCAGTCGCCACGATTTGGATCGCGATATTGCCCAGTGCTGTAGCTTCAGCTGGACCCGCAAGTACCCTCTTCCCCGTGGCATTCGCAGTGAATTGGTTCAGAAGTCGATTTTTTGAACCGCCGCCCACCACCCTGATCTGTTCCATGCGCAGCCCGCAGATTTCCTCGAGATTGCGCAGGGTTAGCCGGTACTTCATCGCGAGACTCTCGAGAATACATCGCACATAAGCTCCGGGGTTGGACGGCGTTGGCTGCTGGGTTTTCGAGCAGAACCGGTCGATAGCGGCGCACATGTCCGCAGGATGCAAGAAGAGTTCGTGGTCAGGATCAACAACATGTACAAATGCCGGTTCCCGATCGGCTAGCTCCACTAGCTCAGCATAGCTCCCAGTCTGGCCTCGATCGGTCCAGCAGTTTTTGCAAGCTTGCAGCATCCAGAGTCCCATGACATTTTTGAGCAAGCGGGTTGTCCCATTCACACCGCCTTCATTGGTGAAATTAAGCTTTAGCGCTTCGGGAGTGAGCACCGGCGCATCGAGTTCGGTTCCGATTAACGACCATGTTCCCGAACTCAAGAAGGCGGTACCATCTCGCGCGGCAATGGCGGCTACGGCAGACCCTGTATCATGACAGGCCGGGGCGATGATGGGAGTTCCCGACAATAGGGAATTGGAAACAATGCCCTTCAGCAAAGGTCCGATGACAGTTCCAGGCTCGACGATAGGACATGGAAGGTCTGTCCGCAAGCCGACACGCTGCAGGAGATCTTTCGCCCAGACTCGACGAACCGGATCGACCATCTGAGTGGTGGTTGCGTTGGTGAACTCGCATACAGCTCTTCCGGTAAGCCAATAGTTGAACAGATCAGGGATAGTAACCAACTGTCTTGCCGCTGCTACGGTCGCCGGCGTATCTCGATGTGCTACATAAAGCTGGTACAAGGTATTGATCGGCATAAACTGAATGCCAGTAGCGCGATAGATCTCCTCCCTGGACACTTTTCGGAAAACTTCCTGCATTATGCCCTCGGTGCGGCGATCACGGTAGTGGTAAGGGTTCTCCAAAAGCCGCCCGTGCTCATCGAGGAGCGCATAGTCCACGCCCCACGCATCCACCCCAATAGCTGCGAGTTTCACCCCTTCCACAGAATTCAGCGCTTTGCGAATTTCAAACCACAAATGCGCGACGTCCCAACGTAGCGCGCCCCCTGTTTCCATCGGCTGATTGCTGAAGCGGTGGACCTCTCTGGTCGTAAGAATCCCTGAGTGCAAGTCGGCCAACACCGCTCGCCCGCTCTCGGCTCCAAGATCAAATGCCAGATAAGGGGAGCGCTGATGTTTTCGCTTAATAAGCACGTCCTCTGCCGTGTCCAGTAGCCAGTTTGGAGAACCCCAACCAGTTAATTACCCTGTCGCGTCATCAAGCATACGACGTAAAAGGCGTTGCCGCATGCCCATCGCGCCGAGGCTCGAATTCGCTTTCTCGTCGTTAAGACGCTTGAGACGATCTTCCTGAATTTCCCGGCGGTAACCTGATTATCACGTTGTTTTTGCCCTTGAAGTTCTACTTCTCGAGTTCGTCGTCCGATGCGGTGCGAAAATCGCGCAATTCGGTCGATATCAACCCTTGTCTGTGGCCGCCATTCACCTGCTTGCTTCGGTGCCCGCAAGTGCGGCTGAAAATATCCTGCCCCCTGACTCTGCCGATAGTTCGAGTCTATGAAAAAAATCTATGACCTCCATTACGGTGGGAACTAAACGCATTGGATGAACGAAAACCTAGCGCCGGAAACTGTAGTGTTCCGAGCCTGCATTTGGTCTCTCGTATCTGCTGAGGTAGAGCCGAAATGAAGCAACTGGTGCGGCATTTGCGGGGTCAGCGCAAGATTCGAGCTTTTCAAGTGAGTCGTCCTCGATCCCGTGGACAGAAAGTTCCTTTATCGCTCTTATAAGTTTTTGTTTTCCAAAAGAAATTTCGATTCGCAATAGCGGAAGTATGCGTTGGACTGCGGCAGCGCACATCGCTAAGTTCAGCGTGCTGACAGCGGATGCGCTCGGACATCCGTTGGGTACACCGGGGGAGAAAGCAGGACAACAATGAGTAGTCGCTCCAAGGCAGGGGCCATGATGTTCATTGCATGTGTGTTGTTGACATTGCCAAGCCAGGGGCAGGACGCCACAGCCAGTACGCCCTCGGCAAATGATGCAATGACGAAGCACATTGAGGAAATGGAACAGCAGATCAAGGAATTGCAAATAGAGATTTCAACATTGAAAGCAAGCGACAAAACAACGGCGAGCAACGCGGCGCCAATACCGGATGCGGCACAGAAGGTGGTCAGCGGCACCACCGCTGTGCCGCCGCCCCCGTCTCTAGCTTCACTGTTGGGTCCGACCTCGCTCAGCGGATTTGTGGACGTCTACTACGGCCAGAACTTCAACAATCCCGCGGGGCAGGCGAATGGACTGCGCTTCTTTGACGGAGCCACGAATCAGTTCGGACTCAACTTGGTGGAACTGGTGGTAGATAAGACCCCGGATCCCTCCAACAGTCGCACCGGCTATCACGTGGCACTCGGATTTGGACAAGCCATGAATGCCGTGAATGGATCCGAACCCAAGGGCGGTCTGGGATTCGATCAGTACCTGAAGGAAGCTTACTTTTCTTACCTTGCGCCGGTCGGAAAAGGTTTGCAGGTGGATGTTGGAAAGTTCGTCACACCTGCGGGTGCGGAGGTAATCGAGACCAAGGACAACTGGAACTACTCGCGAAGCATTCTGTTCAGCTACGCCATTCCCTACTATCACTTCGGCATGCGCGCTAAGTATGCGTTCAACGAGAAATACTCGCTGACGGGATACTTAGTGAACGGCTGGAACAACGTCATTGATAACAACAGTGGCAAGACGTACGGCTTCAGCCTGGGATGGAATCCCAACAAGAAACTCGGCATCGCCCAGACGTATCTGGCGGGGCCTGAGGAGAACGCGACTAACCACAACCTCCGGCAATTGAGCGACACGGTTATCACGTATTCGCCCACCAGCAAGCTTTCATTCATGGTGAATGGCGACTATGGACGCGGCGACCGGTTCATTACGGACGCAACCCTCAATACTTTGTCGCATCCGGTGTTCTGGACGGGCGTGGGCGGCTATATCAAATACGCCTTCACCTCTACCACGTCGTTCAGCACGCGCTACGAATATTACGACGACCACGACGGGTTCACGACGGGATCTCTAATTCCCACCCACTTCAACGAATTTACGACGACATTCGAGAGGATGATGGCACATCACATCATCAGTCGTTTCGAGTTTCGCCGTGACATGTCGAATCAGCCCGTGTTCCTGAAAGGGAGCAACCCGGTGCTGGATCAGAACACATTGACGGCGGGGCTGGTATTCACCTTCGACAGCCGGGAGGCGAGATAAAGCAATGGGCATCGATACAGCCCGTTTTTTGGATTCACTTCGAGCAGCTAAAACCTGGGCTGCCCGTTATGTGGGGATCGGCGGCTTGGGCACAAACCCAACTAACCCCTGGTGTCAGCACCCGGGCCGCCCCCCGCTCCAAAAAACAGAGCAGGCGGAGCTCCCAACGAAAAACACCGCGGTTGACCGGGTACATCACTGTTTCGTCTGCGGTCTTGAGTTGAGTCACGAAATCCACGGAGAAGAAAGCTCGTGATCTCAGATCGAGTGTGCTGCATGACTGCGCTGCCGATGGTGCTTGCCGCAATGATCAGAGGGCTGCTGATGTTATCGGTTCATCCGATAGGGGCCGTGCTGATTCTGCTTTCCGCGATGAGCCTTTCGCTGCGCCTGGCGAGCGGAATTTGCGGGCTACCTTAGATGTCAGCTGATAACAGGACGCAAATCGGTAATAGGGGAAGAGATGGATCGTAGGGCGGCTGCGGCTTGCGGCTGAAATCGACAACCAATGATAAAGGAGCGGAACATGAAGTCTGGCACTCGAGGCAGAGGAATGAATCTCTCGTATTCGGAAAAGCTCTCCCGTCTGGCTGTGCGGTTGAAAGACCCCGAATGGCGCCGCTATGCCGGCCTGCTGTTCGGCGGCAAGGCACTTGGAATCGCAGTGTTGATGTTGCTCATCACCGTGATCTCCGGAGTATTCTTTGCGCACGTCTATGCGGCCGAAGCGGAACTGAAAGCGGCCGACGTTGTGAATCCGCTCAACACTGCGTGGACGCTGATTGCCGCTTTTCTCGTGTTCGGCATGCAGGTCGGCTTCACGATGCTCGAAGCTGGTTTCTGCCGCTCCCGTGAAACGGTCAACGTACTCGTAGAGTGCGTGGTCGACACGTGTCTTTGCGGCATTCTGTTCTACGCCGTCGGCTTCGCATTCATGTTTAGCCATGGCAATGGTTTCATCGGATATCACTGGTTCTTCCTCCAGGGAGCACCCGCGACCTACGAAACCACCGGGGTTGCATTCCTGGCCGTGTGGATCTTCCAGTTCGCCTTTGCCGATACCTGTTCCACGATTACGTCGGGCGCAATGATTGGCCGCACAGGCTTCATCGGCGATCTCTTGTATAGCTTCTGCGTTACTGGCTTCATCTATCCGATCATCGGACACTGGGCTTGGGGACCGGATGGCTGGCTCGCCACGATGGGCAGTTCTGGTTATGTTTTCCCATGGTTGGGAACGAGCTTCCATGACTTCGCGGGTTCGACGGTGGTGCACACTATCGGTGGATTCATCGCATTGGCTGGCGCGATTGTCCTTGGCCCGCGCCTCGGCCGCAAGTTCAAGAGGGACGGCGGCGGTCCCATGTTGCCGCACGATCTGACAATCGCGGTCACCGGAGGACTGATTCTCTGGTTCGGCTGGTACGGCTTCAATCCTGGCAGCACGCTTTCGGCGATGGATTTCGTTGGAATCGGGCGCGTGGCTGCAAACACAACTCTGGCTGCATGCGCTGCCGGCCTGTCTTCCATTATTTACGGCTATCTGAAATTCAAGAAATGGGACGCAAGCTACACCACCAACGGGTTCCTGGCCGGGCTTGTCGCAATTACTTGCCCCTGCTATTGGGTCAGCCCTACGGGTTCAGTTTTGCTGGGTGGGATCGCCGGCGTGATCGTTATTCTAGGGGTCGACTTACTGGAATGGCTGCGCATCGATGATCCCATTGGAGCGGTACCGGTTCACGGAATGTGTGGAATCTGGGGAACGGTGTCACTCGGTTTGTTCGCCTGCGGACAATATGGAGCCACAGGCCCTCTGGCGGCGGACAATTCCGCACCGCTGAAGGGACTTCTCTATGGTGGGGGATTTAAGTTGCTTGGGGCACAAGCAATCGGAAGCGCGTGCGTAACCCTGGCCACCTTCGGCGTTGCTATGGCCGTCATGCTTCTGGTCAACGCAACCGGCACGCTGCGCTTGCCCCGCGAAGCAGAGCTCTACGGCATGGATCTGCACGAGCATGGCATCTCGGCTTATCCGGAATATGTCATTTCAGCCTTGGGCGCTCCCAGCGGGATGACGCAGGAATTGCCTGAACCTCAACCCGCCGCATCCAGTGTCACGGCGCTCAATCCGTTGTCGCGAGCAATAAGCTGACGAACTGCCACGCTGCAACTCGGGAGGCAGAGAGACTATCTGCCTCCTTTCCCTCAAAATGCGGCAAAGCTGTCTGAGTTTGTTGCAAGCCAGATTCCGCGTCACACAAACCTGTACAGGGAGGGACACTCAATGACGAAGGTCGAAGCGATTATTCAGCCTACGAAACTGGAGGCGGTGAAAGAAGTTCTTTCTGAGCTGGGCATCGACGGTCTCACCATCTCCGAAGTGCGGGGGCACGGCCGCCAGAAGGGGCACACCGAGATGTACCGCGGCCACGAATACTCCGTGGATTTGCTGCCGAAAATCAAAATAGAATCTGTGATGAACGATAACCTGGTTGACGCGGCGGTCGCCGCCATTCTGCAGTCGGCGGCCACAGGAAAGATCGGAGACGGCAAGATATTTCTGACCAAAGTGGAAGAAGCCATTCGCATTCGCAATCAGGAGCGCGGTGTGGCAGCGCTATAGAGCTAAACAAGTGCAAGCACATCAGCTGCGAGGCACTATGCCCAGCGGCGTTGATGGGCAGTCGGGTTCGTAATCACTCGTCACCGCTCGCCTATTTCGGCCGACAAAAATGCCCATGTACGCAGGTCACGGGGACCATGCATTGCAGTGGAAATCGAGATTTCGCCGAATACAAGTGGGGCAGAGATAGGCGCTGAAGCACGACAGCGACTGTCGGCCAGAGCACTCACAGCGCTTTTCGCATCTGCAGTCCGACGCCGAAACGAGTCTGAATGGTTCCGGTCTGCTCGAACCCACAAGAGAGATAAAAATTTTCTGCATGCGGGTTACCGATCACATGCAGCGCGGTGGACCCCTGCTTGCGCGCGACCTCTGCGCAATATTCGACCATCAACCGTCCAACGCCCTGCCGGCGGATCTTCGGCTCGACAAAAAGAGCATCCAGTTCGATTTGTCCATCCACTCGAGGCTCTATTGCAGAAAATCCTAGTGTTTCGCCGTTCAATTCCGCGACGAATACCCGCCCTGCTGCAAGTTGTTCCAAGGGGATTCTGATCGCATCCGGATTGGCAAGCACGGCCTCGCGATCGCCATCATTCGTAAGAGATGCACGCAGTTGCACTGCTTCAAGGGCCTGTTGCTCGGCCATCACAGCGGCGCGAATGATGATCTTGCTTCTCATATGTGCATTGCGGTTCGGCCACGTTCCCAACACGGCCGATAATTACACCCGTCGGCCGGCTTTGCAAGTCCAACGCAACTGCCACTCCAGCGCTCAGAATCCTCGCGCTACGGCCTTAAAGGCGTCCGCCTCACAATGCACAGTTTTGCAGCACCGCCGCTGGTGTTCAGATGTTGAATGAAGGTTGTATAGCAGAAGGTTACCGCCGGTGGGCCCTTTATTCTTTTCACCTGACTAGGCATACGAAGAAATATTGTGGGAATTCTTGGCAGCGCGCTCTTTGGTGATGCGTTCCAGATATCCGCTTTGCCGAAACGCTTCCATGGGATCTTTGGGCAGCCCCCTGGACTGTCGCCATTCCTGGACGACGGGGCGAACATCGGTGGCAAAAGCATCCTGCAGGAGCGACTCGGCGCCCACCAGATCGCAATTCCTCTGAGCGGTCGCGAGTTTGGCGGAGTCCACCAGCGCAGCCTTTGCAAAAAGTTGTTGTGCCATGGTGACGGTCTGAATCATGGCTTCGATTTTTCCCTTCAGGTTATGACTTTGATCCACCATGTAAGCGATGTCAGCGCGCGCGCCGGTCTCCCGCTCGAAAAACTGAATCTCGTGGAAGATGCGAAAGACCTGATAAGGGTCAATGGAACCGAGCGTCAGATCGTCGTCAGCATACCGACGATCATTGAAATGGAAACCGCCGAGCATACCTTCTGAAAGCAGCCACGCCACAATCTGCTCGATGTTCTGAGCGGCGTAGTGATGGCCAGTATCCACCAGTACTTTCGCCTGCGGCCCAGCGGCGCGAGCCAGTAGGAGCGCCATCCCCCAATCGGCAATGTCGGTGTGATAAAAAGCCGGTTCGAACGGCTTGTATTCAATAAGCATCCGCTGCTCTGGGGCTAGCGCGCGATGTGATTCCTTCAAAGCTTCTTCGAACCAGCGACGGCGTTGGCGAATGTTGGCGGTGCCTGGGTAGTTGGATCCATCCGCAAACCAAAATGAAATGTCTCGGCTATGCAGCCGTGTGGCAATTTCGATGCTGTCTTTGGCATGCTTCAGTGCGCGTTGACGAATCGCGGAGTCGGGATTGCCGAATGACCCGAATTTGTATTCCTGATCCTGAAAAAGATTGGGATTGATGGAACCCGGGGCGACTCCGTAACGGCCCGCAAAGGTTCGGATTTCGCCCGAACTGTGGACGCCCTGCGGGCAGTCCCATAACACATGCAAGGCGATGGTCGGGCAGACGCCGGTCAATAAGTGCACCTGGCCGGCATCGCTGAACTTTTCAGCGGTTGTGGTCGCGGCTGCCGCCTGGATGAACTTCCCGAAACGCGTGCCCGTATTTGCGAATCCCCAGGACGGAAGCTCAACCCGGAATGTCTCGAGCGCGGTGTAAACCCTGTCCGTCGTGGTTGAGTGCATTGCTTCCTCTGATTACAAGAGCCGTTTGCGAATGTTACCGCGAGTTGATGTTGAAAGCCACCGCGGAAAATGCCCATCACATTATCTCGGGTACGAGGTGAAGGCCACATCGCGGCTATAATCTCGTCGGGATCAGAGTCAAAGGATTGGTAGAACGCGATCGAGGAGAGAATCTGAAATGAGAGACTCTAAGGTGGTGGCGCGACCATGCTGCAGGTTGGCATTGCTCCTGATGCTCGCGGGAGCATCCCAACTATGCCTGGCTGCGCAGGCTCCCAAGTTGGTAGCGAAGGATGGTCGCTGGGCGCTGCTCGTGGACGGGCAACCTTATTTGATGCTCGGCGGCCAGATTCACAATTCCAGCGCTTGGCCCTCGGAACTACCCGGCGTCTGGAAGTCTCTCTCAGAACTGCACGCCAACACGGTGGAAACCCCGGTTTACTGGGAGCAGATCGAGCCGCAGCAAGGTCAGTTCAATTGGGACAATGTCGATGCAGTTGTCAAGGGTGCGCGCGAGCACAACCTGCATGTGGTGCTGCTTTGGTTTGGCACCTGGAAGAACGGCAACATGCATTACGCTCCACAGTGGGTGAAGACCGATCCCAAGCGCTTCCCGCGCGTGATGCGCGCAGACGGTGAGCCGATTGACGTTCTTTCCGCCAACTCTCGGTCCAACCTCGATGCCGACAAAGCTGCCTTTGTCGCTCTCCTGCGCCACCTGAAAACTCTCGATGCAACCGAGCGCACCATCCTCATGGTGCAGGTCGAAAATGAGTCTGGCATTATCGGAAGCCCGCGTGATTTTTCTCCGGAGTCGAACAAGGAATTTGCCGGCCCGGTGCCCGCTGACATGCTGGCTGCGGCGAAACAGAAGCCCGGTACCTGGAGCGAGGTCTTTCGCGGTGACGCCGATGAGTTATTTCAGCTCTACCATCAGGCGCACTATCTCAATGAGATCGCAGCCGCGGGCAAAGCGGAATTTGATCTTCCGCTCTACGTGAATGTGTGGCTAAGCTATCCGCCGGCAGAGTTGCCGGAGCGCCGCGCCCGTATTCCCGGTGTTCAGTACCCGAGCGGCGGTGCCGTGCAGCCTTGGGTGGGCTTGTGGCGAGCGCTCGCACCGTCCATCGATGCCATAGCTCCCGATATTTACGGCGACGATCCCGGTTTTGTCCGGGACGTTCTGGCCGCTTACCACCGTCCCGACAACCCGCTGTTAGTACCTGAAATCGCAAAGCCTGATTCGTTCGCGAAGTATGATTTTCTGGCTTTAGGGGAAGGCGCAACCGGCGTGGCGCCATTCGGGGTCGACCCCCACGGCTGGAACATTCTTGGCGACGTGGCAGCGGCGGGTCACGCGCGCAATTTTGCCTTGCTCGCTCCCATGGTGAGAGAGATTGCAAAATTGAATTTCGAAGGGAAACTGAAAACGTCTATAGAAGAGTCCGGGCAGGCCCAGCAGGAACTGGATTTTGGTCCCTGGCAGGCAACGGTCTCGTACGGTTTTCCGCAGCAAGATGGCCGGCGTCCCCCAGGTACGAATGACGCGCATGGTGTAGCGCTCGTTGCTCAATGTGGACCGGACGAGTTTCTGGTTAGCGGGGTGGACGCGAGTGTCAGCTTTCACGTTCCCGGCAGACTACCTGGCATGAGAATGCAGATTCTTTCGGCTGAAGAGGGTTCTTATGATGACGGAGTCTGGAAAACAAAGCGCCTGTGGAACGGAGATGAGACGGATCGCGGCTTGCAGTTTCACGCTCACGATCCGGCGGTGGTGCGAGTACGGCTGGGCAGGTTCTAGCGCAGTGCACGGCGCGCTTAACACAGCATCGCCGCTATAGGATCCCTTAAGCTCACGCGCCAGCGGCTTTGACGAGGACCTCAGTTTGCATACTTTCAACCATTCGGCTGAAGTACATCCGATAAGAGCGGTGAATTCCGAACATTACCGGGAAGACAGCAAGCGCGAGTCCCCAACCTAAATGGCTGCCGCAAGCCTGAACCATCGAGGTCACGCCGGCGCTGAGCACGTAGTATGGGAACGATAGCTGCGCAAGTTCTCTCCAGAGCTTTGTGAACGGCTTGCCCTCGGTAAGGGCGACAATGCGCGCCACAGGCACCGTTTGTCCCAGGAACAATGCTGCTGCGCCGAGGAGCACCGACAGCGGCGTTCGCAATTCCCACGCAGTGGCAGGCAGCCACTGTGCCTGGGCCAGCAAACTTGCGAGCGCCGTGGCAAACATCATCATGCTCAGGTTGAAGGTTATTTGTTGCGGGTTGAACTTTCCGTTCTTTCGTGGCCAGCATTGGACTATCGTGGAAGCGGCAGCGACCAGCACTGCTTCGGCGGCACTCAGGCTCACTACCGCGGTAAGCAGGAACGGCAAATTGACGGACATATTGCCATTCATGCCCGGCAGCTTGACCTTCATCCGCGCGGAGGTCGCGGCAAGAGCAAGGACCGCCAGTGCGAGATAGGCATGTTGAGCGTGGCTTCTGAATGACCCATATCCAGCCGCCCCAATTCCGGCCAAGACCATGGCAACGATAAAGGTCTTGATTTGCCGTGTGTTGTTCATCGCATCTTCTCCTGATTCATTCACTCACACGGGCGGTTACTGCTCATCATCCCCCGCATCGGAGAAGGCTGAGGTTGCATTCCCTACCGAGGCGCCCCATACGACGCTGCTGGCTGAGGCTGTTCCAGTACTCGAACCCCACACAACGCTGAATGCGCTCAGCAGGTTGTTGTTCCAGGGCATCGAGCTGCCCCACACGACGGAGTTTCCGCTCACCACGTTCGAGCCCCATACAACTGAAGTGCCCCAGACGACTGAGCTGCCCCACACTACCGAGTTGCTGGACACCGTTCCGTTCCCGTATACAAGGGAAACCACGCCCGTCTGCTGGTTATAGACCGCGTAGGGCGAAAGGGCCGATCCAACAACCGCGGGAGCGAGATCCGTATTAGTCGTGGCTGCCTGTACGTTCAGCAGGCCGGATCCGACCGAGAACAAGTCGTAGAAGTCGACGAACGACATAAAAAGATGGGGCACATACGCCGAAGTAGAGAACATACCCATCTTGTATGCCGTTTTCATCAGCCGGGCTTTTACTTGGTCCGGGGTCAACGTATTTTGTTCTTCAAGCATGAGAGCGGCCGCGCCGGCAACGGCCGGGGTGGCCATGCTGGTACCGCTCAGGGTGAAGTAGTCTGCTTTGCCGTCTGTGCCTGCGACAACGTCGCCTGGATACGAGGCTTCGAGGGTTGCTCCGGGAGCAGCCAGCGACACGATCGCATTGCCCGGCGCCATCAGGTCAGGTTTCAGAACATGGTCGTAGGTGGTCGGTCCCTTGGAACTGTAACTTGCTTTGGATTCGGCCTGCGGTGTCGCGGAGGCGTTGCTCTTGGTTGCGCCGACGGTGATCACAAACGGATCGTTGCCGGGTGCTGTGATGGTGCCGAAGCCGTTGCTTCCGTACACGCTAAGACGTCCGAGATTGCCGGCAGCGACGACCACAACGATGCCATTCTTCCACGCTGCTTCGACCGCCTGGCATAATGGGTCTTGCGTGTAGCTCGCTGGAATCCCGCGGCCAAGCGAGAGGTTAATGATCCGGATGTTGTAAGCGTTCTTGAGAGCGATTGCCTGCTGGATCGCCGCAATCACGGTGCTATCGGTTCCCGCCCCATTGGCGTCCAGGGCACGCAGGTCGATCAGGTTGGCTTCCGGCGCTACTCCAGAATAGTGGCCGCCGGAAAGGTAACCATTGCCGGCGATGATTCCCGCAACGTGGGTGCCATGACCGTACAGGTCATATTTCGCGCCGTTAGAATTCGTCGTTGCCGTCCCGGTGAAATCCTGATGGTAAAGGACACGCGAGGTCGTGTGCGTCGAATCCCACAGGTCCGGGTGAGCGTCGTTGATGCCGCTATCAATTACCGCCACACCGATGCCCGCGCCTGTGAAACCCGCATTCCACGCCGACGAAACCCCGGTTGCGGCATTCGTCAAATCGTCCATCACGGCAATCGGGTGGTCGATGGTCACGGACTCGATTTCCGGATCGGCTTCCAAGGCAGGTAGTGCGCTCACCGGAATCGTGAACGCAGCGCCACGAATCATGTGCAGCGTGGTATGGAGCCGTGCGCCTCGACCCCTCATCGTCGAGTAGTGGACTGAGGTCGGCATGTGCTTGTACTGCACGATGACCCTGACCGTCTTGCCGTCGGCAGATCCCTGCTTGGCTTTCGCCAGGAAACCGGACAGTTCCGAACCAATGTTCGAGAGCCTGCCGTTCTGGCGTGCGGAGGGTGACGTCGATCCCAACGCCATACCCGTGGCCAGGAGTACTACCAGCCCCACGCGTTTTCCCCACGCTGCACTGTGTCGTTCCTGGCGGCAGGGCTTCTGTTGTTTCCATGTACGCAACATAGATCTCCCTTGTCGTTCTGGGGGGAAGAGTCCAGCTCGTAACCACCTGTTCCGTTGCACGAGGGCGGCCAATGGGAGCGTGCTAAGTCACTGCAAACAGGGGAAATCGGAGCCGCCGCCGCCGCCCTGATGGGCCACTCTGTCCCAAGCAGGCGCGCACGGGACAATTTGTCGCACTCGGATCGGGCTCTCGAGGGCCGAGTTTGGGTGTGAGGGAAGCTTGAGCGTCCAGAGGGAGACGCAATTGTGGAATCGACTAAACCGATGCGGCTTTGGCGACCGCGGACGGGTCCAGAAATTTCGGTACGGCAGCCATCAGTCGTTGCGTGTATTCGTGTTGAGGATTCAGTAAAACTGAGCGGGTCGCTCCCGATTCAACGATCTCGCCTTGATGCAGAATTGAAACTCGGTCACAAAGTCCGGCGACGGATGGCAGATCGTGTGAAATGTAAAGAATGGCCATTCCGTAATTTCGATTTAAATCGCGAAACAGCGCCAGAATTTCGGATTGAGTGATCACGTCGAGAGCACTGGTCGCTTCATCCGCCAACAGCAATGCCGGGCGATGCATGACCGCCATAGCGATCAGTACCCGCTGTGCTTGTCCCACACTCATCTGCGAGGGGATTTTGCGGAGAAATTCGTCATTCGAAGGCAAGGTTACGGCGTCCAGCGCCGCGCGAATGGCGCGATCACATTCAGCTTTCGAACCGCGAGCGTGGGCATGCCACGCTTCTTTGAACTGAGTTCGGATCTTTAGGGCTGGATTCAGGGAAGACAGGGGGCTCTGCAAGACTAAGGCAATCTTGGCGCCCCGAAGTTGGCGCATTTCCTGCTCTCGCAAAGCCAGCAGGTCGTGACCCTCGAATTGGATCGACCCTTCTATTTCTGCCCTCCTACGCTCAAGCAGTCCCAAGATTGCCAGCGCCAGGGTACTTTTCCCGGAACCGCTCTGGCCGATGAGGCCAACGATTTCACCGCTGCGGACCTCCAAAGCGGCATCTCGCAGGACTGGCGGCTTACTACCGTAGCGCACGGTAATGTGCGCAGATAAGAGGGCACTCGATTGTGAGGAAATCACGGCCTGCTCTGCGCCTCCATGATGCCCACAGAAAGGCGCTCCGCGTTCCAGTAAGTTTGCGGAGCCAGGATCACCGGGCTCAATCCATGCACGGAGGAAGAACTCGCCGAGAGCGCATTCCGATTCACCAGGAAGATAAAAGGCGCTTGCTCGACCACAATCTCCTGAACGCGATCGAAGGCTTCTTTGCGCTTTTTGGGGTCCGACGAAGCCGATTGCAGGCGCATCAAGCGGTCGATTTCCGCCTCCCATGGCGTTTCCGGAGTCTTCTCCTGCGGGTTCCATTGATGGTTCTCGGAGGAACTCAGCCAGACATTCATTTCCTCATTGGGGTCCAGGGCCACATTGGTTAGCCCGAGTAGGATCGCTTCATAATCGAAGCTTTGAGTCATGCGCTCGATCAGAGAAGGAAAGTCGAGGGTCACAACGTTGACTTGAATCCCGATCCTCTGTAGATCCTGTTGGATCATGGTCGCCATCCGCTCGCGATATTTGTTTCCCGAATTTGTGATGATCGAGAACACGACAGCATTGCCGCCTCTGTCCTTAAGCGTGCCGTTGTCCAAACGAAAGCCTTCCGTTTGCAAGGCTGTGAGAGCGGCATCCGGCGAATAAACCGGCGGCTTCAGCTTCGCGTTGAACCAGAACCGATTGGCAGGGGAAAACGGACCTATTGCCGGTTTGGCGTGCCCGCGGAACACCACCTTGGCAAGATCGCCACGATTAATCGCATCTGAGATAGCCCGGCGAAAAACTGCGGAGCGAAACCATGCCTTCTTGTATCCGGGCAACGGCGCTTTCGCCACCTGGTTGAACCACATCTGCTCGCTATCCAGCGAGGGCCCGGCGTCATGAACCAGTTGCGGAGAGCCAGACGCTAGCTTGTCGAAGTACTCGCTGTCCAGGGAGTTGATCAAATCGATTTCATTGCGCTTGAAGCGAAGCATTTCGATATCACGATTCGGCTGGATGTCGAGTCGAATCGAATCCAAATAGGGCAACCTGCGTCCCTGCTCGTCGGTCTTCCAGTAATTGGGATTTCGCTTCAGCAGCACTGTGGCTCCGGGATTGTAATCGGCCACCATGAACGGCCCTAGAACGGCCATCTCTTTTTTGGGAGAATGCGACGACATGAGGGCGACTTGATCGAATTGCCGATCAAGTCCCGCAACTGGAGCAGGAAACGTGATGGAAATCTGGGTAGGAGAGAGAATCTTCGTCTCTACGCTACCGGGTCCGGAGCGGAATGCATCGCCCGTGGGCGAGTGCAGGGAAGGGTCCATCAAGCGTTGAACGGTATACGCAACGTCTCCTGCCGAGAATGGCGTTCCGTCGGAGAACGAGATCCCGCTGCGCAACTTGAATGTAATCTGCTTGCCATCTTTTGAAACTTTCCAGGACTGCGCCAGTTCCGGCTCCAGCACCTGCGATTGCCTGTTCATCCGAACCAGAGTTCCGCCTGTCAGATACCGGATCGCGACCGAGGCGTCGTCCTGTACCTGGAGGGGGTCAAACGTCTTCGGCTCAGAGCGAAGGCAGAATCGTAGTTCGCCCTGGGCAAATGCTGAGGGCGTAAGCAGACCGAGACACAGACATAGAACTAGGTTGGGCAGTGCCCGGCTGGAAGTCAATTTCGTCATAGTGATCCTGGCCTAAACAGCGAATTCCTCTTGTTTTGAAACGATCAATTGAAAACTTGTGACTACGGCCACCAGCAAAATAAGTGGCACAAACTTCCACGGCTCCTCGCCAACCGAGACTAGACCCTCAAGCTCTTTCAACAGGCTTCCCCATGAGGGCATCGGTTCGGCAACTCCCAGTCCGAGAATGCCAAGATTGGCCTCGCTCAGGATGAAGATTGGAATCGAAATCCAAAACTGCGCGAGCAGCACTGGCTTGAGATTGGGAAGCACGTGAATCCAAAAAAGCCGTGCTCCCGGAATGCCGGAGGCCCTCGCCTGCCGAAGAAAGTCAGAATCACGCAAGGACGCCGCGCTCGCGCACAGAACGCGGGCTGCGCTCGTCCACCCCAGCATCCCCAGAATCAGGAACGTGGCCAGCACCGAAACGAGCGGCGATACGTTTAACGGGAGCAGCGCGCGTACTGTGATCAGTAGGAACAACCAGGGCAGGGACAGAAAAAGATCGGTGACAGTCATGGCGGCACGCTGAAAGATGCCACCGAGATAACCAGCCAGGCCCCCAATCACCGCCGCCATCAAAGTTGAAAGCAGAGCCGCAGCAGGAGCAAGCAACAGGGAAAGCCGGGTTCCATAGAGCACCCGTGCAAAACGATCACGGCCGATCTCGTCGGTCCCCAGCCAGTGCTGGCGCGAGGGCGGGGCATCCGCGGCCTCGCGATATTGCCTGGCATACCCAGCCGGAGCGACAAGCTTTGCGCACAGGGAAACTCCCAGCACGAGCAGCAGAACGGCACACGCTACCCTGCGCGAGGTCTTCATGCTGGCTCGCTCCCGACCATGCTTCCGATTAAATCGGCGGCAGTATTAGCCAGCAAGGTTACCAACGTGACCAGCACCGTTATGTTCACCAGGAGAGGAAGATCCCGTGCCAGGGCCGCTTGCCATGCCAGCTGCCCAATACCTGCTAACCCGCACAGAGCCTCAATCGGGATTGCTGCGCCAATCGCGAGGCTCACCGAAACTCCAGCCAATGCCAATAGTTGAGGGCCGGCAACAGGAATGACATGCCAAAAGAGAATGCGCAACTCGTGCAGCCCTTTGGCTCGCGCGGTGATGATGTGAGGCAGGGAATACGCCCTTCCCAACAGATTTCGCGCGTAGCGGAAGTCTCTCGGAAAAACGATGGCGGCTACGGCCAGTGCCGCCGGGGTATTCCACAAGACCGAGAGCAATCCCAGCACAGCGGCGGGCAAGCAAAGAAGAATTCCGCTGAGGACTGTGGCCATGGCGTCGTAGGT
>JAICJP010000130.1 GCA_025928375.1 Candidatus Sulfotelmatobacter sp. | reverse complement strand
CTGAAACGCACCCTGGACTACTAGGGTCCTTTCGTTGGCTGGCAGCTCAGCTTCGGTGGCGGTTCCGACGGGTGAATCTCAATCGGCGACGGATTGAAGTCGCTGCACACGGCGAACGAACCGATGAAGCACGATATTCCGTGCTATCGCCAGCGATGTTGGAACGGATGGCTCTAGAGACGAAGAGAAGGGAGAAAAAATGTCGAGCGTGACTGTTGACTTGCGCGGCCGAATCCTTCGCAAGAAGCGATTGATGGCGCAGGCAGAAACCGAGGAGTTTTTGCGCCGGCAGAAAATCGCCCACGTGGGCAGCGTCGATGCGAACGGCTGGCCGTACGTTGTCCCTCTGGTCTACATATACGAAGGTGGAGACCTGCTTTACCTCCATACTGGTGATCACCAGGGGCATTTTCTCACCAACCTGCAAAGCAATTCCCGCATTTGTGTAGAGGTGTCGGAGATCGGCGACTTGCATCGCGGCATGCCCTATGCATGCAACTCCGCCCTTGTGTACACCAGCGTAATCGTGTTTGGACCGGTCAAAATCCTGACGGGTCCCGAGTCTCGCGACAAGAAGGCTTGGTTTCTTGATCGCCTCCTGGTAAAGCACGGGAAGCCAGACTGGACATTCGAGCCGGGATATCCCTTGATTGATCGCATCATTCTCTACGAGCAGAAGATCGAGGTCGTAACCGGCAAGCATAGTAGCGGTTTGTACCACTGATTCGTTGTAGCAAGATGGCAAAGCGCATTCTGGAGGTCGAGATGCTGCAGGCAGAGGTTGGAAGCGCGAGAGTGACCGAGGTGGGCGTCTATCCGAGCCGAGGACACTTGATTGGCGACTTCACATTGTCGTCCATGGGTGGCAAGCCAGTTAGTCCTTATGACTACCGTGGCCGCTCCAATTTGGTATTGATCTTCGCAGGAGACGTCGGCCAAGCGGACGTGCAGGCCTACCTCTCCGGCCTCGCGCGACGCTCTGTCGAGATTCGGGATCAAGATGCCGAGGTATTGCTAATCCTAGCCTGTTCTCAACAGCAGGCGGAAAGGATCCGAAATCAGGAGAAACTGCCCTTCCTCGTTCTAACTGATGAAGACATGCGAATCCATGGAGTGGTTGGGGCAATCGGCGCGCAGGGAACAGCCAGCACGGCGATCTACGTAACCGATCGCTTTCTGGAGGTCTTTGCAGTCTGGCGCACGGCCGAAGGGAACTCTCTACCTGACGCTTCTGAGGTCCTCTCCTGGCTGGAGTACATCAATAGCCAATGCCCGGAGTGCGCCCAGGGGGAGTGGCCAACGGATGACTGAGTAAAGATGACTGAGTAAATTTGTTCATGGAGGAAGATGCAATGCTCAAACTAAAACGCGCTTATGAACCTGCTTCTCGGGAAGATGGTCGGCGCATCCTCGTGGAAAGGTTGTGGCCGCGCGGCATTAGGAAAGCCTCTCTTCCACTCGATGCGTGGCTGAAGGAGGTGGCGCCCACTGCCGCCTTGCGCCAGTGGTTCAGCCATGATCCAAAGAAATGGGACGAATTCCAGCGACGCTACCGAGCCGAACTGGAGCAACATCCCGAAGTCTGCGATCCCATCCTGAAGGCAGCGCGTCGTGGCACCGTGACGCTTGTTTACAGTTCCCACGACACTGAGCACAACAATGCTGCAGCTCTGCGTGATTATCTGGTGGGCAGGCTGGGCAGAAAGCATCGATCGCTTGTGCAGAAATCGGCGGCTTGAGTCTCTACGACTTTCGCCAGCAACCGATGGCACCAAACTCATCTCGAGCATGCCGATGTAAGCTCCTCCACGGCCCGAGTATCATCCCCCCGAGGCGATCGGGGTCCGCTGTTACGGGCGTCCCCGGTAATGAAGTATAAGCAAACCATTGGAAGCACCCACACCGCATGCTGAAATCGGATATGAAAGATAGATGTCCAACAGGGAAGCGAGCAGGAACTGCGAGTATCGGAATCTTCCATGCTCGGCTTCTTTCGGTGGGTTGGGGAGACGAATGTCTCACTGCGAAGCTATCGTCAGAGCAATTTCGATGAGCACCGTTCTGCTGGTTGTGCGAATTTTGTTGCGGAGCGCTGCCCTGGAACCTTTCCTTGCCGGAAAACGTCATACTGCGCTACCAACCGCGATATGTGGTGTTCTTTGATCCGCTTGGTTTTCGAGACCGTTGTCGAGAGAATGGATTCGGAAGTTCGTGGTTCCCCCGCAACGGGCGCTGAAGTCATTCTTGCTAAACCTCACCGACGGTTCGTCCTGATCCAGCGAAGGGTGAGCGTTTGTTACTCGGCGGGACTCCGCGGCGATCTACCAGAGAACGGTCGGGGTGTTTCGTCAATTCCCACCTTGGCTTTCACTTTGGTCTACTCCACCACGTTTTGAACCGGGGGCTTCATCCGCGCTGCCAGCACATACAGGTGTGGTGTGATCCTGCTGGCCAGCACTCAACCATATCTTCAGAAGACCCACCAGGCCGACAGGAGGGCTGATCCAGACGTCCGCCAATGTAGCGCGAAATGTCCGGCGGACCAGTACTCTCATGCCCCTTGCTCCCAGAGCATCGAATGCGAATTCACTGAGGACTCCGTCGCCGAGATAGGCGATGGGAACAGACCGGTGCGTCTCGGAAATAATGGCTTCGACGGCCTCGACTCGAGTCCTCGAAGGAACTCGAAGTTCGAGTCCGTGTTCAAGATTAAGAAGGCTGAGACCGTACTCTATAGCGATCTCCGACCATGCAGTCCAGGCCCGCGAACGCGTCGAGTTGAATTCTGCTGGCAGGATGGTAGTTTCGAGTAAGGCTATTCCACCAGGCTTTTGCTCCACCCAAGGCAGGAGTCCCGCCGCTTCCGCCCAGTCGTCGGCTTCCGCGAGTCCGCGGAGCGCCCGTTCGTCCATGGATGACAACTCATAAGAACCGTCGGGCAGGAGGCGTTCCAAGCCCCCGACTCCCCAGATCTCCGGAACCGGGTCTAACCTTCGTAACGAATCGACGGTTCTGCAATGGCGGTCACTGATCACGATAAGTCGGATATTAGTCTGGACCCTTATCTGTTCCAGCAAGCGGAGTACCGCCGGAATCGGCTGACAGGGACCGTGGTCGGACGGCAGGGCCAGCGCACCGTAGTCGATGATTAGGACACGGGCCCTTGCCGCGCCCAACCACTCGAGAAAACGGTCAAAACTGAACGAACTGTTGATGATCTGCATGATCCCATCGCCTGTTGTGGTGTTCAAGCAAACGAGTCGCTCTGCGGCCCGCGCTGCTTGTTTTGTAGTTCCGGATACTGGGTTTCCCGCCACAATGAAACGAGTTCCGTGAACGTCAGCACTGCATTGTTCCCCCTGATTCTTCGTTGTCCCGGTCAGTGGCGTTGTAGGGGCCATTCCCAAATTCCCGAAGATTCGTCAGGCGGCATGTTGAGCGGCTTCCGACTGGTACACAATCTCTCTCACCCTCATTCTTATGCTGCGCCCTTATGCTGCGCCCGGTGCCTCGCATTCGATGAGGTCTCCCACGCGCGAACCCAGGAGCGCTGACCCAACGCGCGCAGGCACGGAAATTCTGTTCCGAGGTCGGGGCCATTCGACAGCAATGCCAGCCTGCTTTGGCGAACTGATCTTCGACTTTCCTGACGCTCAAGTTCACGATGACCTGCCATCTCCGAAGAGCTGGGTCTCGAGAAGCACCGACTTCAGCAGGCAGGGGACCGCCCGCCCGGGACGGGATCAAGAAAGTTCCTGGACCGATCGCTCCTGTCCCACAGTCGTAAGCTCTGTCTCTCGTCGAAGTAGTCCCCCAACCGCTCGTTGGTCTTCAAACATCGGAGCCCTCGCGTGGAGACTCATTGCCCTCAAGCCCAAAGATTAGAGACGATACAGAGTTAATAAAAGTACGAAATGTGGACTTCGGCGTTAAGAAAAATCTAAGCATCGACAAGCTTGGGAGAGTCCCGCCGGACCTCAGTGCAATTCACGGCGTTCCTTCAGGAGCGGTGAACGAAATCGGAAGGCTCAGATCTCAAGCTTGAATCTGGTCTCTGCTAAAGCATAGAGCCGGCGCCAAACCGTTCGGTTGATGACCGCTACAATGGCGGCCATGACGCATGTGGCTGCCAACAGGAGATGAAAATTACCGATGTCGGTTGCGCGGCTGATGGTGGCGCCGAGGCCCACAGTGGAAATGGTCTGACCCTTAAAGCGAAAGTACTCGGCGACGATGCTGGCGTTCCAGGCTCCGCCCGAGGCGGTCACCAGCCCGGTGATCAGGTAGGGGAAGATCCCAGGCAGGAGCAGGTTGCGCCAACGCTCTCGACGAGTCAGCCGGAAGATCGTGGCCGCTTCGCGCAAGTCGGTTGGGATGGCGATCGCACCTGCGATAACGTTGAACAGAATGTACCACTGCGTGCCGAGCAACAAAAGGAGTATTGAGGCGACGCCCAAGCCGCCGCCGGCGCCAACCACGGCCAGTAGAACAACCGGAAACAGCGCCGTCGCCGGCACCGACGCGGCAATTTGGGCGACAGGTTGCGCGACGCGTGCCAAGCGAGGGCTTAGGCCGATCGCCACACCGGCTGGGACAGTCCATGCTGCGCCGAGAAGCAATGCCAAGTTCACTCTCAGGAACGTCGCCCCAGCGGCCCTCAATAGTTGCCTGATTTCCGAACCGTCCAATCCGGCCATCATCAGGACAGCCCCTGCCACCGCATAAAGAACCGCGGCGATCACCGCGGTCCCTACGCCGCGTACCACCCACTTTTTCCACTCGGGCCGTTGCGGGCGTGGCGCTTGGATGGCAGGCTTTCGTGCGAGGCACAGCGCTACCCACTCGCCAAGGGGTGCTACCGTCTGTTGTCGAAGGCGATCTAGTCCAACGGATCGCCTGAGAATTTCCAGAACCCAGGAGCGCGGAGCTTGTCTGTCCTGGACCTGTTCCACCTTGAATTTCTCAGCCCAGGCGATAACGGGACGCCAGACCAGCTGATCGAGCAGCACGATCACGATGATCATGGCGCCGACGCCCCATAAAATCGCCGGCGTATCCCCGGCGCTCGCGGCCGTCTGCAAATAGGAGCCAAGGCCTGGCAGCCGGAAATCTCGCGATCCAAGGACGAACATCTCGCAGGCCATCAGGAAGAACCATCCACCCGCAACGGACATCATCGAGTTCCACACCAGTCCGATCGTCGCGAAAGGAAGCTCAACCTGGGTGAAGTTTTGCCACCAACTGAAGCGATAAATTCTTGCTGTGTCGCGCATCTCCCGGGGAATGCTCTTCAACGATGAATAGAAGCTGAAGGCCATGTTCCACACTTGTCCGGTAAAGATCAGGAGGATGGCGCCCAACTCGATGCCTAACTGCCGATGGGGGAAAAGAGCTACCATCGCGAGCATCAGTCCTGGAAGGAAGCTCAGCACGGGGATGGATTGCAGAACATCAAGGACCGGGATCATAAATCGCTCTGCCTTCGGGTTGTAGGCTGCGATGTGGCCATACATCAGAGTAAATACCAGGCTGAATCCATAGGCCACCGTGATCCTGCCTAGCGAATATGCTGCGTAGCGCGGCAAGGCCGTAGGACTCAGCGAGATCTCAACCTGTGGCGTGAAGGGTCCCAACCAAGACTGGGCGACGCGCACCATCCCGTAGAGGAGAGCTATGCCCGCGGCAAAAATGAACGCGTCGGTCAGTCGGGACCAGCCTCCCGCGGGAAAGATCGACCAAGGTGCGCCCGACAGGAGCACTCGGATGCGGAGAGGGCGTTTCATAATTCGGGGGAGAGCGGCGAGGGAGTGCCGACTTCTGCGGTGCTTTCAGGCAAGAAGAGTCGCCCGCTGTCGGAATCGTAATCGAAAATTTCGCTGTAGCGTCCCCAATGAAGAGCGGTCTCGAATTGACGCTGGGCTTCGTCCTCGCTGAAGTGTTTGTCCAGTATGTCGCGAAACAATTCATCCTGGATGGTGTGGTCGGACTTGGTGCGAAGGACGCTGTCGATTTGACGCAGGATTGAAACGTTCTTGAGCGCAGCTTCGCGGAACAATACCTTGCGGTTGAGAATATCTGCTTCCGCGAACCCACGGCCTTCTGCAGTAATCTCAGTGTCGCCTTCGGCGAGCTTGGCAAAACCCAGCAGGGCGGCCGCTTCTACGATGGGAAGCAGGTCGTCGACTTCCATCGCCAAGTCATCCGCGAGATGGTAGAGATCGTCGCTGCCAGCCCGGTCCGCGAGCAGTTCCAACAGGCCCGCGATGCTTCCGGGGCGTGCATGCGGCAGCATCTGGAACTTCAACCTTGGCGCCGGGGTACCGAATCCAGCAGCTTGAGAAGGCTGAACGTCTTGCACCTCGGGCTGGGTAAGGATCTTATAGGTATGGTCGATCACTGCAACGAAGTCGCTCGACTTGCGGTCGCGAGGCTGGGCAAGACGAATCGGAAAATCCGCGCGAATCCGCCCCGGATTCCGTCCAAGCACGATAATGCGGTCGGCGAGAAGGACGGCTTCTTCGATGTTGTGTGTCACCAGGAACATGGTCCGGGTGGGGATCTTGTTGCTGAGCCACAAGTCCAGCAGTTCGCCGCGTAGATTCTCGGCGGTAAGAACGTCTAGCGAGGAAAAAGGCTCGTCCATGAACAGCACCTCTGGCTCGACGACCAGGGCCCGGGCAATTCCGACTCGCTGTTTCATTCCGCCCGACAACTCCTTGGGATAGGCCGTCTCAAATCCGTCTAATCCCACCGTGTCCAACATTTTCAACGCGCGCTTCCTGCGTTCAACCGCACCGATGGCGGCGGCTCTCAACGGTGCTTCGACATTCTCCAAAACCGTCAGCCAGGGAAACAGGGCAAAGCTTTGAAAAACGATCGCCACATTGGGGACGTACCCGTCAAGCGGTCGGCCATGCCAGAAGACCTCCCCTGCTGAGGGACGTGCCAGTCCACTGAGCATTCGGAGGAGAGTCGACTTCCCGGAACCAGACGGGCCTAACAATGCCACGATCGTACCCGGATGGATGGCAAGATTGGTCGGAGCAATCACCTCGATGCGCCCTCCCTCCGGTTGCTGGAAGAACTTTGCAAGACCGCGGGCTTCTATGATGGGTTGTGACATTCGATACTATAAAGATGCACAGAACGCCGAATTGGACCGGATGTTGAAGGGAATCGGCCCCGCCACTGATTTAGAATATCGGTCCCATTGCGAAAGGGTGGACAATTCCAACCGCGGCGATCCAGCCACTACGCAGCAGTCATGCCGAGCTTGATGTCGAATAGTTCGCGGCGTGCGATATCACAGATGGCTACTACAGCGGGATGCTTCAGTTTGCGCTCAGCCGAGATTGCGAAAAAGCGACTGTGCACCTCGTCCGTTCGACCGACGCGCCGCAGACTGTCCTGCTGTTTCAATTGCTTTTCGAAGACTGAAGGTACAGGAAAAATCCCGCTTCCCGCCTGTCCGAATGCTCGGAGCAGTGCGTAGTCCTCGAATTCACCGACGATATCGGGTCGAATGTTCTGGGTTTCGAACCACTGGTCCAGGGTTCTTCTGAGGTCCATGTTGTCAGTTGGCAACAGCATTGGCATGCGATCAAGACAGCGGGGAAACCGCCCCTTGCATTTGTTGGCCAACTTGGGCATCGCCACAAAGGTTACGGCACTCTCGCCAAGAAGATGGTTGAAAGCTCGAACCTTGAGGTTTGGATTAATGGGGGAATCAGAAAGAACCAGGTCGAATTCGAGCGTGGCCAGGCGAGCGATCAACTCGTCCGACGTAGCTTCCCGACAGACAATCCGTACCGGTTCTCGCAAGTGGAGAGCAGGCTCAATCAACCACTGAGCAATCAGCTTGGGCAAGACATCGACAACTCCGATATCGAGTCGCATAGGCCTGCCCGTGGGGCGATTGCGCACGGTATCCATCAGTTCACGGCCTAAAGAGAAGATATCTTCCGCATAACTGAAGACGGTGCGGCCCATCTCCGTCATCACCAAGTTGCGTCCCGAACGCCTCAGCAACTTCTCCCCAAAGTTTTCTTCGAGGCTGCGCAGTTGCGCGCTAATCGCGGGGGAGGAGATGCGTAACTGCTCACTGGCCTTGCTGATGCTGCCTTCACGAACCACGGTCCAGAAATAGAGTAGATGGTGATAGTTCATCCATTCCATGGAATTTTCCACCTTAGGGCCCGCTTAATCATAACCTAAGGATCAATGAAGGTTTATGTCCTTTTGCTTAATATCGAGGCGCGCTATGGTTTGCTTAGAAAGGAACCAGGCATGATCGCGGACGCCAATTCACTCGGCTCTTTTGAGCAGGGAGGCGTTCACGATCAGGGCCTGGCGCATAACCGTCGCATCGCCATTTGAGGGCGATCGGCATGGGCGAAACGCAGTTCGGCTCTCATAGGCGGTGGGGTCGAGCGCAATAAACCCGCCGGGAGGAGGAAGAGTGGCACTGGATACTGGCAGCCGAAGGTCCGAGGAAGAGACTGGGACGTGGAGCGCAACGGAGGTCGATAGAGGGTGTGTATTTTTTCACTCTTCGATATTCGCAGCACTGCCTGAGTCTCAAGTGCTCGGGACCAAGCAACGTGGGTCGTGGGGGATAGTGTGTCACGCGGATGCTAAGCAAGCCATGCAAAAGCTGGACGACTCCGGCTGGTTGCTTTTCGCGGACCGATCCATCGAGGCAAGCGCGTTCGGATGTGACAGCAAGGTGATGGAGCGCGCAGTCGATCGAGCTTTGCAGGAGGCGGAAAAACGAGGAGTCAACGCTCTGGAGGTTAAAGAGGTGACTCTGCACCAGGATTCCGGGTTGGACTACGCCTCGATTTTCGCGCGAGGGAAGACGATTCGCAGGGAGGGCCTGCTCGGCCCTGTCGACTCCAGCATGCGCTTTGCGTCTTCGCCGGTCGAGGAAGACGAAAGTCTGACGGTCGAGAGCTACTGACAGGCAATAACAAGAGACCAAGTGAGAGGAGATCATCGCATGCAAACCTACAAGATTTTCATTACCGAACCGGACATGGAGCAACTCAGCCATATGGTCGATTCGGCCAGAACATCTGCAAACACGGATCAGGAACAGTTGAACATGCTCGAAGGAGAACTTGACCGGGCACAGATAGTGTCTCCGTTTCGCATTCCTGCCGACGTGGTCACGATGCACTCTAGGGTTCGAGTGAAAGACTTGAATGCTAACAAGGACTCCACGCACACCCTGGTCTTTCCCCGCGATGCGGATTTCGCCCAAGGAAGGATCTCGGTTCTGGCGCCTGTCGGCACGGCGATCCTCGGATGTCGCACTGGCAATGTAATCGAGTGGAAGGTCCCGGGAGGGAACCGAAAGCTGCGCATCGAGGAAGTCCTGTATCAACCGGAGAGAGCCGGGCGAGCCGCGCCGACGCTGGCGCGCAGAATGACGCAAAAAAGACCACCAGTGATGCGCGTCAGTTTGTGAAATCGGCACCCGGCTCCCGCAGCAGGTTTTCGATGTTAGCTGAATTCGAAAGTGTAAATCTCGAGAGCGTGGCGCTGGGCCACGGCTCGAGGGAAGGAGCGGGAACATGCTGCTGCCGATGGCGGTTATCGCGGTGACGACACGGAAGGCACTGGAGCGCGAATGCGCCGCCTGCGGCAAGAAGGCAATCTTTCCGCCCAGCCGTATCAGGGACACCGTTTTACTGCTCAGGTTGTGGCACACCGATTCCATCGAAGTATCACGGGGCAAGAGCGGGAAACGGCGGACCAATAAAGGAGAGGAAAGGAGCAGATCGATGTTTCGGACACTGGAAGAACACGCGGAGCGGTTTTACGGCAAGCAGCCGGGCCTACTGATGCGCATGGTTCGCCTCAAGGGCCTGGTGATCACCTCGGTGCTGGTGATCGGGATGTTGTTAAGCGTGGTCATGAGCCTGGACTGACCTCCAGGCCTTGGCTCGGAGAGCAATCCGCCACACGTCTTTGCCAGGCGGGGACCCAACCTCCAGGCAGCTAATCTCCTACGGGGAGGCGCCCTCGGGCGCTTCCCATCTTTAATCAATTCCGTGCATCCACATCCGGCAGATTCCCCGTCAGTTTCGCAACGAAGATGGTCAAGTCGTCGTGAAACTCGCCGTTTTCAACGAATTTTACGGCCTCGTCCAGGATATGCCGAAGGACCTCGTTCGCTGACTTTCCGATCGAAGCGCGAATGCCGGAAAGCACACGGGATTCACCAAATTCCTCCCCCTCTGGGCCCATGGCCTCAATTAAACCATCCGAATAGGCAATGAGAGTTTCCTCGCCATTGAGCGTGATACGCTCGTCCTGGTACAAAGCACCCGCAAGCATCCCGAGCACCGGGCCGCCCACTTCCAGACGCCGCAGTTCGGCCGATCTCGAGACGACCAGCAAGGGAGGAAGATGGCCCGCGTTCACGTACTCTAGATCGTGCGTTTTGGGATTGTAGAATCCCCAAAACAGCGTGACGAACTCATGCGAGGCTTCTTGCCGCAGAAGCTCATTCAAAGTCCCTGCCATCTGGGCGACACTTTCTTTTTTTCTAGCACGGGACAAGGCACGAATTGCTCCGTGGACAACACCCATGCGTAGGGCGGCGGGCAAGCCTTTTCCGGAAACATCGGCGAGGACTAACGCGATCTCTTCCCCTGCTGTACGAAACACGTCATAAAGGTCTCCGCCAACCATGTCCGCAGGCACACACTGGCCCGCAAACTCGAAACCGTCCCCGCAGGTCGGCTCCGGCAGAAGCTGTCGTTGAACTGTTCTGGCAAGTTGAAGCTGGTTCTCGAGCATTCTTCCGCGCACATATGCCTTCAGCCGGAACAAGAATATGATCATCGCCGTAAGCAGAACGAGAGACACCAGGGCGGTGATCAAAAGGTTGCGGTGCAGCGGATGCAGAACCCCCTGTGGACCCCTTAGATAGATGGCGATCTCCAGCATGCGCCAATCCCTTGGTGCTCCCGAGTTGGATTGCGGATGGAACTGTTGTTTAATCGGCAGCAAAGCGATCAGCAGTTGGCCCTGCGGCATATCCCGGACCACGGAAGCGTTCTCGCCACGCTCCAGCACGGCATGAATCCGATCGGGCGCGAAAACCGGACTCGGCTCGGTGCGACCCGACGAAGCCTGCACCTGACCATTGGCATCGATCACGCTCATCCAGGCGATTTCATCGCTTCGGTCGTCAACGATCCGTCCTAGAATCTGCTGCAGGCGATTGACGGTATCGACATGATCCCGACGAAGCTGATGTTCGAGTGCGGAACCCTCCTCGACGGCTTGTAACAGTCCTTCGGCGCGCGCAAGGCGCGTAGCGCTGTAGCGATACGTGAGCAGAGTCTCGAG
>JAICJP010000449.1 GCA_025928375.1 Candidatus Sulfotelmatobacter sp. | reverse complement strand
GTTCAATTCCCTGAGCTGAATCGCGACGCGAGGGATCGCATGTTCCGCATTATCGAATTCGTTCAGAAGAGCACAAGCTTCTATAACAAGCGTTACCTGGATAGTCTGGCAAAGAGCTGAATCGCCGTAGGAATTCAGAGCTCTGCTCCCGTTCTAAGCTTCAGGCTTGATCCGTTCCCCAACCTCCGCCACCCGGTTGACATCCAGCGCCAATAGCAAACGATCCGGCAGTTTGTAGACGCCCTCGATCACTTCCCGTGCCACGCCCTGCAGAGTTTCCGGAGCCCTTTCCCGCGCCTCGTCTGTCACTTCGATGACATCCCCAATCTCATCCACCAGAAGACTGACTGTCCCTTGATTCGTGCGTACCACCACGCTCATGGGCGTTTGATCGGCTGCGCGATCGGGTAACTGCAACCGCCGCCGTAGATCGATCGCGCACACAATCTGCCCGCGCAAATTCATCATGCCAGCAACAACGTCCGGCGCAAGCGGCACGGGCGTCATCTCTTGCTGCTGGATTACTTCTTGCACTCTGGCCACCGGCGTGCCAAACATCTCGCCGTCAACCAGAAACGTGCAGAATTGCTGCGATGAAGACATGGCAGGCGCTTAGCTTCTCTCCGCGGACGTCCTTCTGGACATCGTCCAACGCGCCGATTGTCTTGAATCAGAAGTTACTAAGATACCGCGCGACCTGGCTTGAACACCCTGCCTATGGCCCGTACACTTGTCAAAGGATGCACGTTCATGTACACGGCGCCGGCAGTCCGACGCGGGTTCTGAAGATCTCGCTAGGCGTGACCCTCGCCTACATCCTGCTGCTGGTCCTAGCGGGTATCAGGGCCCATTCCCTCGCGCTGCTTTCCGAGGCCGGGCACAATCTTTCCGATTTTCTTGCCCTTCTACTCTCGCTTATCGCGGTGTATTTTCAGTCGCGCCCGGCAAATGCCAGCAAAACTTATGGCTATCAGCGCGCTGGAGTCCTCGCCGCGCTGGTGAATGCCAGCTCGCTCGTAGTGGTCTCATTCTTTATCTTCTACGAGGCTTTCCGGCGCTTGCAGCACCCCGAGCATGTACGCGCCGGCCTGATGATGTGGGTCGCAGGGGCTGGGGTAGCCATGAATGGGGCGATCGCGTTGCTGCTGTATCGTTCCGGCGGCGACGTGAATATCCGCAGTGCCCTGTTGCACGAGGTAGGCGACACCCTTTCCACCGCGGCCGTCATCGCTGGAGGCTGGGCGATTCTCGCCACCGGCAATTACTGGATCGATTCTGTATTGTCCCTGGGCATCGCCGTGCTCATCCTGTGGTCCGGCTTTGGCATCGTACGAGAGACACTGAACATTCTGCTCGAGGGCACGCCTCGCGGCATGAAGTTGGAAAAAATCGAGACCGTCATTCGCTCCGTGCAAGGAGTTAACGACGTCCACGACCTTCACGTCTGGAGTCTCGGCTCAGAGACGCACGCGCTCTCCTGCCATATCTCGATTGAGGATATCCCGCCTTCGATCAGCGAGCGCATTCTGCGCGACGTGAAAGAACGTCTCCTGCACGACTTCCGTATCGACCACACCACCATCCAGTTCGAGCACGTAGTCTGCGAAACCGCCCACGGCTGCGTGATCCCGGTAATCGAGACCGCCGAAGAGCACCGCCACACTCACTAACGCCTCAGGGTGGCCCCAGCCTACGCGGTTTTCGTAGGGTGGGGATTTTGGAACGGCGGGGATTTCGGAGCCTGGCCGGTATGAATCTTGCGCACTGTCTCCATGGTGTCCGCCTCCTCCGCCGACTTGTCCGGACGCAGTCGAACGATCCGAGGGAACCGCAGCGCATACCCGCTCTCGTGCCGCTCGGATTCCATCATGTTATTGAACGCCACTTCCAGCACGACTTTCGGCTCAACTACCAGTCGCAGCCCCTGATCTTCCAGCGTGTGTTCCAGAAACCATTTCGTCATTTCCGCGATTTCCACATCGGTCAACCCGGAATATGCCTTCCCTATGTTGACCAGCTTGTCTCCATCCCACACCGCGAACGTGTAATCGCTGAGCACCCCGATGCGCTTCCCGTGCCCGTATTCCACCGCGGTCACCACCACATCGAGTGTCGCCAGTTCCCGCTTCATCTTCAGCCACGATTTCCCGCGCTTGCCCGGGCTATACGTCGAAGCCAGATCCTTGATCATGAGCCCTTCGTTGCCTCTGGCCTGCGATGCAGTGAACAGTTGTTCCAGATCGTCGGCCGCTGAGGCGCGGAATACCGGAGCACGCATGATTCTGGCTTCCACGTGCGGATCTCGTTCGGCCTCGTCGAAAGCGAGGGAGTGTTGCATTGCCTTCTTCGCGCCAACATTGGCGCTCTGAGCCCGGCGCGGCGCCTGCAACCATTGGTCTAGCACTTGGGCTCTTTGGCGCAGGGTTCGATCGATAAGCAATTCCCCCGCGGCGTAGAGAACATCGAATACCAGGTACGCGACGGGCGCCTCACGCAGCATCGAGTCGCTGACTTTCTTCCTCCCCAGTCGCTGCTGCAGAACGGTAAACGGGCGAGCATGGCCCATTTCGGCTGCCTTGTTCTCGGCTGTATCTGAAAGGGACTGATCCACGATGGCCTTCGCCGCTTCCGGTCTTGCAGGAAACTCCCAGGCCACGATCTCTCCATCGAGAATGACATCCTGCGGCAAGCCCGCCAGCGCCGGAATCAATTCCGGGAATGATTCGGTGATGTCATCTCGTGTGCGCGAGAAGATACGGATCTCGTCTCCCGACACATGCGCCTGCGCTCGGATACCGTCGTACTTGTCTTCCACCCCCGCTTCCGCAAAATAGCTCAGGCCCTCCTCCGCCGAATCAATTGGACTTGCCAACATGAATCCGAGCGGATGAAACAGCCGCATCTTGGCTTCTTCCAGCCGCCCTTCCGCGGCGAATTTTACAGTCTCCCCGATATCTCCCAGCAGCATGTTCACTCGCTGCACATCCGCCGCCGGGCTGCCATATGCTTTGGCAATAGCTTCCTCGACCAGGCTCTCCTTGAGCCCAATTCGCAGATCCCCCGTAATGATTTTGATGATGTACTTCGCCTCAAGCGGCGTTGCTCGGGAGAGCAGATCGCGCAGCACCGCGCCCTTCGCCGCCGCGCCGCGAGCCCCGGCAATCTGGCGAAACGCGCGTTGCACCTCCAGCACATCCAG
>JAICJP010000223.1 GCA_025928375.1 Candidatus Sulfotelmatobacter sp. | reverse complement strand
CTCCACTGTTCGTGCCCAGAGATAATGCAGGGTACCTGATGATCACGTGCCCCAAATGCATGCGTCCCAACAGAGTAGAAGCGATGGGACTGAACGGGGGCTTACACCAAACGACATGCCAGTCCTGCGGCATGCCAGTGAGATTTGAAATCGAGCACGAAGTTGAGCCGCTAATGAAACCCAAAGAAGCCTAGTGTCGCCGAAGTTTATTTTCAGAAGTGTATAAAACTGAACAGTTACTGAAACGGTCAACAGGCAAACTGTCTAAGTCTGATAGGTCGACACGCGGTCATGGGTCAGTGTCGGGAACGCTGACGTTCGGACCCTCACGACCGCGTTATTTCCTGTAGCGATAATTTCTACATACACATTTCAGGCTGACGCTAAAATTGGTCTGATCAATACCGCTGGTTCTTCTCCATTCTGCTGAAGATGCGCACCGCATACAAAACTATTACACCCCCTTGTAAGTGCTGACCGTCGGACGCCCACATCAAAAGCGGGTGGGAGATCAGCAATGACGCAGCTTCAGGCAATCGAACGAAAGCAAACCGCCGACAACCAAATCAACTGGGTAACCGCATTTTTTATGGCTGCTTTTCACTTTGGCGCTGTTGCGGCGCTGTTCTTTTTTACTTGGAAAGCGCTCTTCGTCGCGATTTTCCTCTGGTGGATATCGGGAAGTCTAGGCATCGGGATGGGCTATCATCGGCTCCTCACGCATCGGGGTTACAGCACTCCGAAGTGGGTTGAGTATTTGTTGACCGTCTGTGCGACTCTCACTCTCGAAGGCGGTCCCATCTTCTGGGTGGCTACCCACCGCATTCATCATCAATTCGCGGATCATGAAGGTGATCCACACTCGCCAAGAGACGGCAAATGGTGGTCACATATGGGCTGGATTCTGACGGGACGATCCATGCATCACAACACAACCACGCTGGCCCATTACGTCCCCGACCTGGCGAAAGATAAGTTCCACCTGTGGATCACCAAATACCACTACTTGCCGATCGTCGCACTGGGCCTGCTGCTTCTCGCTGTAGGGGGATTACCCTTCCTGTTGTGGGGCATTTTCCTGCGGACGGTGGTGGGCTTGCATGCTACCTGGTTGGTGAATTCGGTAACTCACATGTCGGGCTCTCGGCGCTTTTCCACAAGGGATGATTCCACCAATAACTGGTTTGTTGCCCTTTTGACCTTTGGCGAAGGGTGGCACAACAATCATCATGCGCATCCGACGTCCGCCCGTCACGGTCTAAAGTGGTACGAGATAGACATGAACTGGTACGGCATTTGGATGCTCAGGGCATTTGGTCTTGCTACGCAGATCAAACGCGTGGAAGCTGCTGCATTGGTCCGAAAGGAAATACATAGCGATGGCGATCTACCACACTCTAGTGTCCGGCAATTGCAGAGCAGTTCAGGCGACTAGCTGCAGAGAAAACGCCGGGCTCACCCGTTGCCACCTGAAATGAGCGTTAGAATACTAGCTCGTTTATGACGCTATTTTGGCCCGCCTTCGGATGAGGCTATTTCTTTCGAAAGTGGTCAATATTGAACAGCTGGCCTCGCCCCGTCGAGATACGATGGTCAAGGCTATGTACAAAGTTACAGTTCTCAGAGACAACAAACCTATTGTTGGCCCCAAACGATTTCTCGAAAAATCGGCTGCCGAAAAAGCTAGGGATCGGCTGCAATCTCGCTTTCCACACCCCTGCGAAGTATTGCTAACCCCCAGCATTTCGAGTGACGGTGGGGAATCGGGACGACGCTAGAACTGCCGATTTTCTTTTCAATACGGACTCGAATACCCGCAGCGACTAGCGCCCAATCTCGTGGCCTCGGCAGACAGACGGAAGCGACGGCTAGACCTTCCGGCACGCGTCCTCCGTCACCATACAGAAGTGGTAACCCAAGATCGCCAAGGTCACTGCAGTGCCGAAGGCATGACGGTACCGGGTGGCGGCATCAATGAGGAACTTCCAGTAGCTTGCGCGGGCGTTGCCGAGAATGCCTTGCTTCACGACGGAACGGCACAACGCGAGGTACTCCGATAGGGAGCGGCGCGTACGGGTAGGCCGATAGTGCTCTAGAAAATGCCGGACCCGGTCGTAGTAGGCGTCGGGGGCGTAGATTCGTTTCAAGATTGACCGATACCCGTCCAGAAGGCGTTCTGCGGACATTGTCGGAATGAAACTCAGATTGCAGTCGATGTTGTTTCCATTTGCTTCGCCGAGAAGGCGCCCCTCTTGCTCTAGCCGCCGGTAGAGCCGCGTACCGGGAAGTGCCTGGAGGAGACCTACCATTGCGATCGGGATGGCACTCTTCTGGATGAACTCGACCTGGCGGTCGAACACATCTTCCGGGTCACTATCGAATCCCACGATGAATCCGGCCATCACCTCGATACCGTATTGCTGAATGCAGCGTACGCTATCGAGCAGACTGCGCTGCGTGTTCTGTAGTTTGTTAGCTTCTTTGAGGCTCGCCTCCACCGGCGTCTCGATACCCAAGAACACCCGGATGAAACCCGCAGCTTTCATCAGCCCCAGAAGCTCAGGGTCATCCGCCAAATTCATGGACGCCTCTGTGAAGAAGGTAAACGGCCGGCGATGTCGATTGTTCCATGCGGCCAGAACTGGCAGTAGTTGCTTGACGTTCTTCCTGTTTCCGATGAAGTTGTCGTCTACAAGAAACACCGCCCCTCTCCACTTGCGCTCATACAGTTGCTCCAGCTCGGCAATGACTTGAGCGACGGACTTCGTCCTGGGCTTGCGCCCGTATATCTCAATAATGTCGCAGAACTCGCAGTTGTACGGACAGCCACGCGAATATTGGATGGCCATCGAGCAGTAGTGGCGGGTGTTGATCAAGCTCAGGTCGGGCAACGGGCTGCGGTCCAGAGCGGGCATCTCGCTAGCCTTGTACTGCGGCTTTGCCTTACCCCGTTCAAGGTCTTCGGCGAGTGTCGCGATCAGTTCCTCGGCCTCGCCAATCACAATGTGATCGGCGTAACGATGCAGTTCCGTGAAACCGCTGGCTATGGGCCCACCCACGACTGTACGTATTCCGCAAGCATGGCATCGATCCAGGATCGCGAGTAGGCTGTCCTTCTGCACCAGCATGCCGCTGACCAGTGCGACGTCGGCCCACCCCAGGTCAGAATCCGTCAGCGGACGCACATTCGTGTCAACCAGGCGTTTTGACCAGTGGGGAGGCAGCAGAGCAGCAATCGTGAGCAATCCCAAAGGTGGATACGCAGAACGCTTGCCCTGAAACGGCAGAGCATGCTTGAAACTCCAATACGTGTCAGGCCATTCCGGATATATGAGTAGGGCATTCATGTATCTTGCGCCCCCTTGATGCAAGAGAATGCATGCAGCAGATCATGCGGCTTTGGTCGAGTCCGTCCGCATCTTGGTGGCGGGCGATTGCCCGCTCCCGTTGGTCACTGTTTCTTTGTGCTCCTGTCGCTTGATCCGCAGCATCCTTAGGACCGGATCAACAAACAACTCGCGCAATAGGGTTCTAAGCGGATGATTCATGCGTACCTCGCGAGCTTGGAACGAAGTGCAACCCTGGAGAAGACCATGTTTTAGCGGTGCTCAACCAGTTCTGCTGCCTCTGCTTCAGCTTTGGTTTATGTACGGTTCCGTCTGGATGATTCGGCGGAGATGAGATGGTATAAAGCTTCAACATCTCGGTTCTTTGATGTATTCAAGAACGTTGTGGTACGTACCCGCCGGAACCACGACAGCCTCTCCAACACACGGGCGCTAGCATTCGTAATGCTCCCACTCAAGTCGCAGTTCGTCGTCCGCTCAGCCTCTTTCTTGCCAGTGCGCCAGCTTCTGGTTCGTGCTGTGAATTTCACGCGCACGCAAATCCGCGCAGAGAGCTGGGCGCACCAGGACAATTTCGACCTTAGCAAATCAGGGTAAACAGGTCTGAGCAAAAACGCACACACTCGCCAGTGCGATCCGCAGCAAACTTCATAAGAAGAAAAAGCTTCTTTCAGTGTGAACTTCCTGGGGATAGATCAAATTTCCGCTGCAATCCTTGCACGTCTCAATTTGCCTCGTGTCGGAACGAAGCCGAGGATCACTCTCAGAATTGTCCAATTTTGCTCAAATCCCGAAAAACCGCGGGATTACAAAATGAGAGAGCTCTCAAGCGGGCTCAGAAGAGCCGTACTCCGCGCTTCACGAGGGCCAAGGTGAAATATGAAGACCAGCACGAAAGACAGGATCAAGGGCAGTTTCCACGAAGTGAAAGGAACAATCAAGGAGGAGGTTGGAAAGGTTACGAACGACCGTAATTTGAAAGCCGAAGGGAAAGCCGAGAAAAGGCGGGCAAGGTTCAACAGCGGATAGGCGAGGCTAAAGAGGCCGTGGCAAGCTTGAAAGGAAAACTGGCAGAATTGAAGAAAGCCGGATAGGCAATTCAGTAATGAAGCAGCAGGGTTGAACAGCCACAATGTGAAGAACTCAATCTACTGTGGAGGTCTGTCGATTTCAACTTGATGAGTGTTGTCGCGGTCTGCCCGGTCGATTTCCGGTGCAACTCTGGCGACAGCCTTCCGGAGTGTTTTTCTTGCTCGCCTCGATCCTTTGGCCCATTTTGTGCCTGCTGAAGGCTTAGCCTGAGCACTGGCGGAGCCACTCTTGCCGTGACTTTCTGGCGCGACTCCGAGTTTGTCCGCGGTCTGGGGGACAAGCTGGCCTGTGGCAGGTAAATTCTCCGCCTTCTGAAATCCCCGAATGCTCGCCCGAGTTCGGAGACCGAGCACACCATCGACCTTCCCGCTGTAGTGTCCTTTGTCCTGGAGGGTTTGCTGCATGTTCTTGACGTCGTTCCAATGCTCGACCGCCGGCAGTTCCTTGCTGAGGTTGGGTCCCGAAGCGACCGGCGTCGGTCGTGATCCGGAGATCGCCGTCGTCAGCAATATGAAAATGATCCCTGCCCATGCGGCTTTGCTGACTAAGAACATTCTTTCTCCTCGATCTGCACACCGTCAATAGAATCGCTCACGCGCTCCAGCAGTACTGTGCAAAATGACTCAGGTCCTAGGCGTTCAGACCAATCTCTCTCCCAGTCCATGCTTTTGCGTTATTTGGAACGTCCGAAACTCAGGGTGGGACGTGGTTCTTGGACTCACGCCTTCGACAAGGAAAGGAGTAAAATGTAGCTGTCGTTGTTTGACCAGAAGGAGGTGCTTATGTCTCCTGCTCGCCAAGCCAACGGTTCTCCGGGCAGAAGTCAACCCACCCGCCCAACCTCAATCAACCGTATCTCCCGAACAGCTCGCAATGCTGCAGGTCCAAGTCCAGTGGCCAAGAGGCAGCGTGATTTCGATCCCCATTCATTCCTCGCGACCATCGGCGCGGGTAGAAAAGTTCAAAAGGTTCCGAAGAAACAGGCGATCTTCGCGCAGGGGGATGCGGCTGACGCTGTGTTCTATATCCAGGAGGGCAAGGTTCGACTCACGGTTGTATCCAAGGCTGGAAAGGAAGCGACGATCGGGATACTAAAGGAAGGCGACTTCTTCGGCGAAGGTTCTCTCGCAGGCCAGCCGCTCCGCATGGGCTCCGCAACCGCGATTACGGATTGCGCGATTCTGCGAATCGACAAGAAAGCCATGATGGAAGCGCTGCACCGGGAACACGAATTCTCTGACCTGTTCGTGGCCTATTTGTTGTCGCGGAACATCCGTTACGAAGAGGATCTGGTTGACCAGCTTTTCAATTCGAGCGAAAAGAGGCTGGCACGGATTCTTTTGCTGCTCGCTCATTTCGGGAAGGAAGGGACGCCCGAGACTGTAGTGCCCAAGATCAGTCAGGAAACGCTGGCGGAAATGATCGGCACAACCCGCTCGCGGGTCAGCTTCTTCATGAATCGGTTCAGAAAGCTCGGCTTTATTCACTACAACGGCGGCCTCCAAGTCCACAGCTCGCTGCTCAATGTAGTTCTCCACGACTAGCTGTTCCCAATTACACCTCGACGAGAAGCAAAACAGCCGAAGCTCGAGCCATGGGCGCGGCCAATCCATCGGCGGGTGCGGCTAGGGTGATTTGCCAGCGTCTCATAAAAGACACTGTTTTGAGCAATTTTGAACAGTTTCTTCAATCTGGGTATTGAGAATTGGTTCGTGAAGGTGAAATCCATGTCCGTATCCACTTATGCGGAACTGCTGGGCGGCGTACTTCTTTGCATCGACGATAGCGAAGACGTGCTGGAGTGCGAGAAATTGTTCCTGGAGAGCTTCGGGTACACCGTTCTGACCGCTCCAAGCGGCGGCAAGGGATTGGAACTGGCAGCCGTGTACCCAGTTGACGTGGTAATTGTTGACTACCTCATGCCCGAGATGAGCGGGAAAGAGTTCGTAGTCGAAATGAGACGGCTCAGACCCGAAACACCGATCATCATGTTGTCGGGAGAGGTGGATGTTCCTGAGCAGGTCTTGAAATGGGTCGATGCGTTTGTGGCTAAAGATCGGTTGAGCAGCCATCTACTGCCCGCGATTGCACAACTACAAGAACGTGGCCCGGTGCCTCCGCACCTGTTTGACGCGTGACGTGGAGACGCGGTCGGTGTCGGAGCCCTTACCATTTGCGGACCAGGCAGGCACGCCCACGCGGAAGCAATCTTGGCTCCCGCGTGTGTGCGCTATCTTCGCTTGATCATCCAGCCGACCAACGCTCCCGCGGTGAAGCCAACCGCAAATGTGACCGCCACAGTTAATGCAGGATGTCGCTGAATGCGTTGACCTGTGTCGTTCAGAAATTCTTCAGCAGCATCGCCGCCCTGTTTTGCGGCACGCCGCACGACTCCGACACCATCTTCTATGATTGCATCGGCAACCCCGCCGGTTGCGCGGGAAGCTTGGCGAGCTGATTCAGCGATGTGTTCAGTCGCTCTGTCCAATACTGTTTGGGGCATGACTCCCTCCTTGGTGGTTGAGAACAAACGTGCAACAGGCCCAGTCTGAGCTCCTGCCGTTATTGCGGCTTCTGATCCCGCTTCAGTTGTTCGTTCTGCTGGTTTTTCTGTTCCCCCTTCATGGGAGCAGGCTGTGGCCGTTGTTGTGGGGCAGACCGTGTTTCCGCAGGAGGAGGAGAAGTGTGTTGGGGCTGAGAACGCTCGTCCGATGAAGCAGGTTGCGACTGCTGAGACTCATTGCGGCCAGGCTCAGGCCGGTGATTCGGCTGCACTGTGGGAGGACGATTCGATTCCGGCCGGCTCGGTTCCGCACGATTGGGTTCAGGACGGTAATTCGGTTGTGCCGTGGGTGGACGGTTGGGCTCGGGCCGATCGTTGGGCTGTGCTGTGGGCGG
>JAICJP010000098.1 GCA_025928375.1 Candidatus Sulfotelmatobacter sp. | reverse complement strand
TGTTTTCGGTCGCGGACAACGGAATCGGCATCGCGCCCCAGCATGTCGAGGATGTGTTCGTCATCTTCAAGCGCCTGCACACGCGCGAGGAGTATCCGGGCAGCGGAATCGGCCTTGCCATCTGCAAGAAAATCGTGGAACACAACCAGGGCCAAATCTGGGTGGAATCCCGGCCCGGCCAAGGATCTACATTTCACTTCACCTGGCCTTACTCCAGCAAATGAGGTACATACGATTCGTCCGTCGAAAACTCAACCCGAAGTATTGCTAGTCGATGACAATCCTGCCGACATCGATCTGATGTGCGAAATCCTGGGCAGTTGCAAACGCCGCTATCACGTCAGCTCGGTTAGCGATGGGGAGGAAGCAATTTCGTTTCTGCATCGTCGAGGGAGGCACTCCGAGGCTCCAACGCCAGATCTGGTAATCCTGGACCTGAACCTGCCGCGCAAAGACGGCAGAACGGTTTTGAAAGAATTGAAGTCAGATTCGCTGTTCTGCAAGATACCCATTGTTGTATTCACGACCTCCCAGGCAAATTCCGATATCACTAGCAGCTACGCTTTGGGGGCTAACTGTTACCTGAGAAAGCCCGGAAATCTGGAAGAGTACCGCGCCGTCGTGCAATCGATGGCGGATTTCTGGCTTGGTTTTGCGGCCCTGCCGCAATAGGAGAACTCATGACCCAGCCTTCTACTCATGTCCTGCTGATTGAAGATAACCCGGGAGACGCCGATCTGGTACGTCTGAGATTGGTGGAAAGCAATCCGGCGGTAGACGTTGCCTGTGTGAACCGGCTGGCGGACGGTTTGGAATCGCTGAAGCGGGAATCGCCGTCACTGGTGTTGCTGGACTTGAATCTACCCGACAGCCAAGGTGCGGAGACGTTCCGAAAAGTGCTGGAGAAAGCTCCGGAAGTTCCGGTGGTAATTCTTTCCGGGCAAGACGATCAGGGGCTGGCGATCAAGGCCCTGCACCAGGGCGTGCAGGATTACCTGGTGAAAGGCGGGTTCACCAGCAGCGATCTGGACCGGGCCATGCGCTATGCAATCGAACGCCAGGCGCTGCGGCGGTCGCTCGAAATGAGCCGCAAACAGCAACTGGAGTTCAAGAACCAGTTTCTGTCGCATGTGTCGCACGAACTGCGCACGCCGCTCACCTGCATTCACCAATACGTCACCATTCTGCTGGATGGGCTGGCGGGAGAGATATCAGCAGAACAGGGCGATCATCTGAAGATCATACTCAAGAGCGTGAACCAGTTGGGCGCGATGGTGCGCGACTTGCTGCAGGCGGCGCGGGCCGAGTCGGGCAAGATCACCTTGAATTTGCATTGTGTTTCGATGGAAGACGTGATGCGTTTGGCTGTCAGCATGGTGCGGGGCACGGCTGCGCAAAAAGGGGTAGGAATTGAAGTCGCGGTAGAGGGTTCGATTCCGTTTGTGAATGCCGATCCCGACCGCATACTTGAGATCCTGATCAACCTGATCGACAACGCCGTAAAGTTTACGCCTGCAGACGGCTCGGTGACGCTGCAGGCCAGCCGCATGACCAGCGATCCGGATTTCATTTGCGTTTCGGTCGCTGACACCGGGTGCGGCATCAAGCCCGAGGCTCGTGCCCTCATCTTCGAGCGCCTGTATCAGGACCCGAATGCCGTCGACAACAACCGTAAGGGGCTGGGACTGGGATTGTTCATCGCCAAGGAATTAGTGAATCTGCACGGCGGCCGGATATGGGTAGCCAGCGATGGCGCCAGCGGCAGTACGTTCTCATTTACCTTGCCGCTCTATAGCTTGCCGAAGCTGTTGTCGCCGGTGATTACACACGAGGGGCAGCTGAGAAAGGCGTTCGCCTTAGTGCGTGTCGATCTGCGGCCGAGAACAAGGCCGGCCCGGGGAAACTGGAAAGAAGTCACCAGGAAGGTGCGAGATCGGGTCGAGCGTTGCGTGTACCTCGACAAAGATCTGGTTCTTCCGCCGATGGCAACTCCCGGACCGGAGCAAACGTTTTTTGTGGTGGCGTCAACCGATGTGGAGCGTTCGGCAGTCATGCTGAGGCGCATTCGCGAACAACTGCAGAAAATGGAGGAGCTCAAAGCGAATGGGGAATTCGAACTCTCAGCCGCGGGAATACCTCTGCCTGAAATGTTAGAAGGCTTTTCTTTGGAGCAACAGGTGCAGATTGTGTCAGAAACCATAACGGATGTGGCAAAAGACGCTTTGGGCATCAAGCATGGAGCAGCAGCAATTTTCAACTAGATGAAAGGGAGACTCAGCATATGACGAGCAACGGCAAAATTCTAATTGTGGATGACGACCCGGATCTTCGCCAGGCGCTGCGACTGCGTTTGCGCGCCAATCACTACGACACAGTCAGTGCTTCGGACGGCTACTCGGCAATTGCGCAAGCTTATAAGGAGCACCCTAACCTGATCATTCTGGATCTCGGTTTGCCGGCAGGCAACGGGTTTGTCGTACTCGACCGTTTGCAAAAAGATGACAAGCTGTCGACCATCCCTGTAATCGTGCTCACGGCGCGCGATGCGCAGAACACTGAGCGGATGGTGTTGCACTCGGGAGCTTCGGCGTTCTTTCAGAAACCGGCGGATAACGCCGAGTTACTGAGCGTAATTCGCGCCACCCTCACGCAGGCCGAGGGAGGTCCGAACCTGCCGTCATAAGGAAGCTGGATCTGGCCACTGAGTATTGGTGACGGTGCACTTTTCTCTGCTTATGGCGCCAGCGAAATAGCGATCCTACGCCCGGGCGCCAAAAGAGTATGCAAGACGCACGTTTCCCTTCGTCACCGGGGAACTGTGCCCCGGGATCTCGATGGAGTCCGCGTCTGGCAGCGTTGCTGTCGTCCTGCACCATGCATTAGCAGAGTGCGACCTGAACGCGGTGGCCATTGTGCGTCATAGTTCCACGGGTTGACGCCCGAGGAGCGACAACGGGGTGCCAGTGTGGTAGCAAGCGCCTGAGTTCCAAATCGGAACGCCCTACGTACCGTCGTGTACGTCTCCGTGAGTTCTGTCACATGCCTATCTTCCAGGGCTCGCCATAATCGCTATTGCTGTTGGCGATTGAGAGATTCGTCATGGCTGATCGCATGAGGGAAAGCGCGCTTGCATGGTTGCCCCGTTTTTCCAAGTACAGTGCCGTTCTAGTGACTGTGTTGGGGGGAGTCGTTCTGACGGGATGGGCCTTTCATATACCGAGGTTAAAGGTCATCATCGCCGGACAAGTTGCGATAAAAGCCAACACTGCGGCGTGCTTCATTCTGATCGGACTGGCCTTGTGGCTGGTGGTAGAAGAAAAAGAACGGGGACGTTTTCAGCGGGGAGCATCGAGATTTCTGGCGCTCACGGCAGGCCTCATAGGTTTGCTGTCGTTTCTCGAGGTTTGGTATGGCTGGAATCTAGGTATTGACCAACTGCTGTTTACCGCCGGGGCCGAAGACATTCCCGGCAGCGTGAGGCCGGGATTGATGTCAGGCATCACGGCTGCCGACTTTTTTTTGCTGGGCATCATGATCACCCTGCTCGATGTCAGGGGACGCTGGTGCCACGGGTTGCAGAACCTGTTCGCCGCCATCGCGAGCGTTGCCGCCATGTTTGGGATTCTCGATTTTGTTCTTGATCCGGAGAAGACCCACACCCACATTGCGCCGCTAACGGCATTGATTCTGTTTATGCTGTCGCTCGCCGTGTTATGCGCGCGAACCCAGTGGGGGTTGGGCGCATTGCTGGTGAGCCCCACCGCCGGCGGACAGTTATGCCGGCGTCTGCTGCCGGGCACGATCCTGATTCCGATCGGGATTGGGTGGCTACGATGGAAAGGGCAGCAAATCGGGTTCTACTCTGACTGGACGGGACTGGCGATTATGACCGTTACTGCGGTAGCCCTCCTCGCCAGCCTGACGCTCTGGACAGCGCTCGTCATGCGGCGCGCGGATACAGAACAGCGGCAGGCGGAAGAAAGAGCGCGCCGGCTGGCGGCGATCGTCACCTGTTCGAGCGATGCGATCGTGGGCGAGACGCTGGATGGAATCGTCACCAGCTGGAATCCGGGAGCAGAAACGATCTACGGGTATAGCGCCGACGCGATGGTAGGCGAGAGCATAACTCGCGTCATCCCTCCCGACCGGCTGGAGGAATTCCACGACTTCCTGCAGCGGTTGGGAAGAGGTGAAACGATTCACCAGTACGAGACGGAGCGTACGCGGAAAGATGGTAAGCGAATCTCGGTATCGATTACCATCAGCCCGTTGCGGGACGAAAGAGGAAACATTTCCGGTGCGTCCACCATCGCCCGCGATATCACCGATGGCAAGCAAGCGGAACAGAAACTCAGAAGGATCAATCAGACCCTCCAGGCATTAAGCGCATGCACCGACCGCATGATGCGGGCTAGCGACGAATCCGGCATGTTGCAGCAGGTTTGCGATGCGGTCATCGAGGTTGGTGGATACCGGATGGCGTGGGTGGGTTACGCGGAGCACGATCAGAACAAGAGCGTGCGGCCCGTGGCAAATTGCGGGATGGAAGCCGGCTATTTACTGACGGCGAACATCACCTGGGCAGACGTGGATCGCGGCCGGGGACCTACGGGCGTCGCAGTGCGTACGGGAAAGACGGTCGTTTCTCGCGATTTTGCTGAAGACTCCCGGCTAGGGCCATGGCGAAAAGAGGCGGTGCGCTGCGGCTTCCAGAGTTCGATCGCGTTGCCGTTGCGGAGCGAAGACCAGATCCTGGGAGCGGTTACCGTCTACTCGGCCGAGATCGATGCCTTCGACAGCCGCGGGCAACAGCTTCTGGAGCAATTATCCATTAACCTGTCCTACGCGATAATGGCGCTGCGAGCGCGGGCGCAGAGCGATTTGTCCGCACAAAAGCTGCGGGAATCCGCGCTGTACGTACGCAGCCTTCTCGAGGCCAGTCTCGATCCCCTGGTCACCATCAATAAAGAGGGCAAGATCACCGACGTCAACCAAGCGACGGAGAAGGCGACCGGGATTTCACGGGATCGTCTCATCGGCAGCGATTTTTGCGATTACTTCACCGACCCGCAGAAGGCGCGAGAGGGCTACCAACGAGTATTCGAGCAAGGATTTGTGCGGGACTATTTACTAGCAATCCGCAGTACCTCGGGAGCGGTGCTGGATGTTTTGTACAACGGGACAGTGTTCAAGGGGGCGCATGGAGAGGTGGATGGTGTTTTTGCAGCCGCGCGGGACATCACGGAGCGCAAGCGCGCTGAAGAAGCACTCCATCGAAGTGAATCCCGTTACCGCTCGTTAGTTACGGCGACGGCACAAATTGTCTGGACCACGAACCCCGACGGCGAAGTTGTCGATGACATGCCCATGTGGAGGGCGTACACGGGCATGAGCCGGCAGGAGATCGCCGGCGCGGGCTGGCTTGAGTCCCTGCATCCCGACGACCGCAGTCGTACCGAGCAAGTCTGGGGGAAGGCGTGGCGCAATCGCGAACCATACGACACCGAATACCGCATGCGAAACCGGGATGGCGAATACAGGACATTTTCGGTGCGGGGCGTGCCGGTTCTAGAGGATGACGGGACGGTACGCGAATGGGTGGGGACCTGCACAGACATCACGCAGCGCAAGCAGGCGGAAGAGCAAGTGTATTTGCTGAATGAACAACTGGAACAGCGGGTCAAAGAGCGTACGGCTCAACTGCAAGCGGCAAACAAAGAACTGGAAGCCTTCACCTACTCGGTGTCGCACGACCTGCGCGCACCCCTGAGGCACATCAGCGGTTTTTCCAAGATTCTGAGCGAAGAATTTTCTGAGAACCTCCCTCCCGAAGCCCAGCACCACGTGCAGCGAATCCTGGAAGGCACGCGCCGCATGGGGCAACTGGTGGACGATTTGCTGAATCTGGGGCGCGTGGGGCGCAAGGAACTCTCCCTGCAAGTGGCGGGGCTGCGATCGATCGTCGATGCGGTGATCGAAAGCCTGAAGCCTGAGGTCGGCGACCGCCAGGTGGAATGGAAGATAAGCGACCTGCCCTACGTCGAGTGCGACACGGCCCTGATGCAGCAGGTATTGCAAAACCTGCTTTCGAACGCGGTCAAGTTTACGCGGCCCCGGACGCAGGCAGTAATTGAGATCGGGCAAGAGCAGCGAGACGGCGAAGCGGTGGTCTACGTTCGCGATAACGGGGTCGGCTTCAGTATGAAATACGCCGACAAGCTATTCGGGGTCTTTCAAAGGTTGCACCGCGCCGAGGACTTTGAAGGAACCGGGGTTGGCCTGGCTACGGTGCAGCGGATTATTCAGAAACATGGTGGCAGCATCTGGGCCGAAGCGGAACTGGATAAAGGTGCGGCATTTTATTTCACCCTCGGCAGTGGCGAGGGGAACCATGCTGTGCCGCAAGCGGCGGGCGTGGGGAAAGCTTGATGCGGAGTTAGTCCGATTGCTCAAAGATGGCTGGTCGAATCAGCAGTGGAGGTCGAAATGGCAAGGCCCCAGAGGAAAGCAGCGGAGAAACGAGGAATTGCAAAATGCCGCACGGGCATCACGGGACTGGACCAGATTATGGAAGGCGGTTTGCCAAAAGGCCGCCCGACCTTGCTGTGCGGTGGAGCGGGTTGCGGGAAAACGATTCTGGCAATGGAGTTCCTGGTGCGGGGTGCCAGGGAGTTCAACGAGGCGGGCGTATTCATGGCATTTGAGGAGACGGGCAAGGAACTCGGCGAAAACGTCGCCTCCTTGGGCTTCGATCTACCCAGCCTGATCTCGCATAAGAAGCTATTTGTGGATCACGTGCGGGTGGAGCGCAGCGAGATTGAAGAGACCGGGGAATACGATCTCGAAGGGCTATTCATCCGGCTGGAAGCGGCCATCAGGCGGGTCGGCGCCAAGCGGGTGGTACTGGACACGATCGAATCGCTGTTCTCAAGCTTCAGCAACACGAACATCTTGCGCGCCGAATTGCGGCGGCTGTTCCAGTGGCTGAAATCCAAAGGTGTCACGGTCGTGATCACCGCCGAGACTGGAGATGGCAAACTGACCCGGCAGGGCATTGAAGAGTACGTTGCGGATTGCGTGATCTTGCTGGACCACCGGGTGGAAGAACAGAACTCAATCCGCCATCTGCGAGTCGTCAAATATCGCGGAACGACGCACGGCACCAGCGAATATCCGTTCCTCATCGGGGTGAGCGGCATCTCCGTGCTGCCCCTCAGCTCACTGAAGCTGGATCACGAGGCTTCCACGCAGCGAATCTCGAGCGGTATTCCCCAGCTGGATGCGATGTTGGGAGGAAAAGGATTCTATCGGGGCACAAGCATCCTGATCACGGGGGCGGCCGGCACGGGCAAGAGCAGCATGGCTGCACATTTTGTGCAGGCTGCCTGCCAACGCGGCGAGCGAGCGCTGTACATGGCCTCCGAGCAATCCAGGTCGGAGGTGATTCGCAATATGCGGTCCATCGGGATCGATCTCGAGCCATGGGTTGAGCAGGGACTGCTGCAGTTCTATGCCAACCGCCCAGGTTCCTTCGGCCTGGAAAAGCACCTGGTCACCATTCATGACCTGGCAACAGCGTTTAATCCGAGAGTCGTGGTCATCGATCCGGTTACGAACTTCTTAGCGGTTGGAAACGATCTGGAAGTGAAATCGATGGTCACGCGGCTGATTGATGTCTTCAAGTCCCGGCACACTACCGCGATGTTCACCAGCCTCACGGCCGGCGATTCGACCGCGGAATCTTCCGAGGTCGGCGTTTCGTCGCTGATGGATGCTTGGCTGCTGCTTCGCAACTTGGAATCCAATGGCGAGCGCAACCGCGGCTTGTATGTACTGAAGGCTCGTGGCATGGCCCACTCCAACCAGATCCGCGAATTCCTGCTGACGGACAGGGGAGTTCGACTCGTGGATGCTTATATTGGGCCGTCAGGCTTGCTGACCGGGTCCGCACGGATTGCGCAAGACATTCGGGAACAGGCGCAGGCGGCCGCGCGCAAGCAGCAACTGGCGCGGAAGAACCTGGAGCTGAAACAGAAGCGCCAGACCCTGGAATCGCAGATTGCAAAAATGCGCGCTGATTTCGAAATGGAAGAGAACTCGGTGTTGCGCGATGTGGAAGACCTGGAGCTCGCAGAAAAGGATGCCACGCTGGTGCGAACCGCGATGGGACGCTCGCGGCAAGCGGAACTGGCGCGATCCCATGGCAACGGCCGCGCCTAGGAGTCAGGTATGAAAAAGACCAGGAGACTGGCTCGAAAGGAGCGGCTGCGCTGGGAGTTGCGTCTCTACATCGCGGACAGCAGCCCGCGTTCTAAGCTGGCAGTCGGGAATTTGCGCAGGCTGTGTGAGCAGCATTTGAAGACCCAATATCGCATCACGATTGTCGACATTGTGAGGCAGCCCAGCATGGCATGCGCACACAACATTCTGGCAACGCCTACGCTCGTGCGGGTCCTTCCCCCGAAGGATACGACGGTCGTGGGAACGCTGGCAGACACCAGAAAGGTGCTGCAAGCGCTTGGAGTTCAGGTAGAGGGCGAGAAGGGGGCCGCAGCGCTGGAACTGGGCTTTGCCCATATTGGCCATGCATGAGGCCCGGAAGTGAGGTTGAAATGAAATCCAAGGCAGGGAAAAAGAGATGCAGCAGGGCTGCCTCCCGCAAGTGGAACCTGCGGCTTTACATCGCCGGTGAAACGTCGCGCTCGATTGCGGCGGTGGAGAATTTGCAAGCACTTTGCAGGAAGTATCTGCCGGTCGACTACAACATTGAAGTAATTGACCTGTCAAAAAACCCGCATTTGGCCGCCGGGGATCAGATTCTGGCAGTTCCCACACTGGTGCGCCGGCTTCCTCCTCCGCTCAAGAAGATCATCGGAGACTTATCGAATGTGGAACGAGTATTGGTTGGACTGGACTTATGTTCGGAAAAGACATCATGACGAGAATCGACTCAACGAATATTGCTGATCTGACTGCGAAGGCCAACCGAAAGTCACGCTATGTGTTGCGGTTGTACGTTACAGGAGCCACGGCGCGCTCGCGGCGCGCGATTGTGAATCTGGACGGGATTTGCCACGAGTTCCTGAAGGGCCAGTTCGATCTCGAGGTCATCGACGTGTACCAGAAGCCGTCTCTGGCCAAGGACGAGCAGATTATCGCGGCGCCGACCCTGATCAAGAAGCTCCCGTTGCCCATGCGCCGCATTATTGGCGACCTCTCCGACCGCGAGGCCGTACTGCTCGGTCTGGACCTGAAACGAAAGAGGCAGGGGACTAAGTGAGAACCGCAAGAAGCTGCGCGAGGCGCCGGCCGAACCTGCGGGCACAGTTGACGCAGGCGGCGGCCCAGATCGAGGAACTGCAGACGACGTTGCAGGCAATTCGTAGCGGCGAAGTGGATGGCATTGTCGTCGAAGGACCGCGGGGCAGTTCCATATTCACCTTGCAGAGTCCGGAAGAGCCGTACCGCATTCTGGCCGAGCGAATGAACGAAGGAGCGGCCACGCTGGACGCGCAGGGAACGGTGCTGTTCTGCAACCACCAACTGTCGGCGATGTTGCAGTTGCCGGCAGAACGAATCGTCGGTGCGCCGCTCGCTGCAGTGGTCCCACCTGAGGAACGATCCCGGCTGACGGAATGGATCGCAGCTGCGCGGGTCAAGAGCATTCGAACCGAGGGGAAACTCCGCCGCGGCGACGGCACATTGCTTTTCGTTCAGCTATCCCTGAGCCAGATTCCGCTGGAAGATCTCGAATCGGGGATCTGCCTGGTCGCGACGGACCTGACCGAACAGAAGCGAGCACAAGAGCAGATTCGCCGATTCAGCGAGGAAATGGAACGGAAGGTAGCGGAACGCACGGAGCAGTTGCACGCGGCGAATGCGGATCTGGAAGCTTTCAACTATGGCGTGGCTCACGATTTGCGCGCGCCACTCCGCCATATTCAGGGATTTTCCGACATCCTGTTGAACGAACCTGACTCCGTCCTTGGCGCCGAAGGGCAACGGCACTTGCGTCTGATCATTGCCGAAACGTTGCGCATGGGGAAGTTGATCGAGGCGCTGCTTTCGATCAGCCGCGTTGGCCGGCAGGCGTTACAGCCATGCGACCTGGATCTGAACTCTGTTGTTGAAGAAGTCATCGAAAACCTGGAGCCGGACCTTAAGAATCGCCAGATCGATTGGCGGGTAGGGCGTTTGCCTACCATTCGGTGTGATCCGACCCTCACCAGAATTGCATTTTTCAACCTGCTGGCCAATGCAGTGAAATTCACATCGCGACGCGAACGAGCGTCGATCGAGATCGCCGCTGAAAGGCAGAATCGCGAATATGTCTTTTGCGTTCGGGACAATGGCGTTGGCTTCAGCATGAAATATGCCGACAAGCTTTTTGGAGTTTTCCAGCGCCTGCATCGGGCCGAAGACTTCGAAGGTACCGGTGTTGGCTTGGCGACCGTGCAACGCATCATCCAGAAGCACGGAGGCCGCATCTGGGCCGAAGCGGAACTTGATAAGGGCGCAAGTTTTTATTTCACACTCGGAAGTTCTCAGGGTGCGGAGAAAAATTCAAAAGCAATGATTGCTGGAGTCAAATCATGACGGATCGACAAATAGAAATTCTGCTGGTGGAAGACAATAACGATGACGTTGAGCTTACATTGCATGCCCTGCGCAAAGAAAACCTGGCCAATCACATCCATGTAGCCCGCGATGGAGAAGAGGCTTTGGATTTCCTGTTCTGCAACGGGCCTCACGCTGACCGCTCCTTTGAGCGCCCTCCCCGACTGATTCTGCTGGACCTGAAACTGCCGAAGGTGGACGGCATGGAAGTGCTGCGCCGGCTTAAGGCGGACTCTCGAACCCAGTGCATTCCGGTCGTGATTCTGACGTCGTCGAAGGAGGAGCGCGACCTGGTGAAAGGGTACGGATTGGGGGCAAACAGCTATATCCAGAAGCCAGTGGACTTCGATCAGTTCCGCGAGACCGTGAAAAACGTGGGCCTTTATTGGTTGCTCATCAATCAGGCTCCCGTCATCGCCGGGGTTGGGAAGGGCGCCGCGCAATATTAGGCTTCGCGCTCGGAATGACAGGCAGCGACAATTCGCACCCCGTTCTGCATCGCCTGCGGGCGTTAATCGTCGAGGATGACGCCGCGGACGCCGAGCTTATGGTTGCAGAACTGCGGCGAAGCGGTTTCGAGCTATCGTGGGAGCGAGTGCAAACGGAGGAGGCGTATCTTGCGGCGCTGGGGGAGCCCCCTGAGATCGTTTTGGCGGACTACTCGCTGCCTCAATTCAGCGGGAACCGGGCGTTGGAATTGCTGCAACAGATGGGCCTAGGAATCCCGTTCCTCGTGGTGTCTGGAACAGTCGGAGAAGAAGCAGCGGCGGCGATCATAAAACGTGGGGCAACGGACTACGTTCTGAAGAGCAGCCTCGCCCGCCTGGGCCCTGCCGTCACGCGAGCCTTGCAGGGACAACAGAAGATCGCGTACTTCTCCATGGAGATCGCGCTGGCCTCGGCGGTGCCAACATACAGCGGGGGACTGGGTGTGCTGGCCGGGGATACACTTCGCTCCGCGGCGGATATGAGAGTGCCGATCGTGGGGGTGTCGCTGCTGCACCGGGCCGGGCATTTCTGCCAAAAACTGGACGAGGCAGGATCGCAGTCCGAACTGCCGGTCAGCTGGAATGTGAGCGACTTCCTTACCGAGATGCCGGTGCGGGCGGCGATTCAGATCGAAGGCCGAAAAGTGAGTCTCCGCTGCTGGAAGTACCAAGTGGAGGGTGTCACGGGCTACAGCGTGCCTGTATATCTGCTCGATACGGATTTGCCTGAAAACAGCGAGTGGGATCGGCAGCTGGCGTCGGTGCTATACGGAGGAGACGCGCATTATCGGCTGTGCCAGGAAGTCGTGCTGGGGATTGGCGGCGTACGGGTCTTGCGCGCACTCGGCTACGACACGCTGGACAGGTTCCACATGAACGAGGGCCATGCCAGCTTGCTTACGCTCGAATTGCTGTTGGAGTCTGCACGAAAGGCGGATAGAAAGCGCGTCGAGGCCAGCGATCTTGCCTCGGTTCGTCAGAAATGCGTGTTTACCACGCACACGCCGGTGCCGGCGGGTCATGATCAGTTTTCTCTTTGCGCGTTGGCAGCGGTGCTGGGATTTCGGCCCGACTTTTCCGACATTTGCGATCCGCATATTGCGGTGCGCATCTTTGGGAGGCATGAAGCGCGGGGTGAGAAATCGCTATCGGCTCCGCAGAGCATACTCAACATGACCTACCTGGGGCTCAATATGAGCCGGTACGTGAATGGTGTGGCGAAGAAGCATGGCGAGGTCTCGCGGCTGATGTTTGCCGGGTATCACATTGATGCGATCACCAACGGCGTGCACGCGGCAACCTGGGCTTCGCCGGCGTTCCAGGCGCTCTATGATTCCCACATCACAGACTGGCGGCATGACAACTTCAGCCTGCGCCATGCAGAGAGCATCCCGCGCAAGGAAATCTGGGACGCTCACTTGCAGGCCAAGGGCGAACTGCTCGACTACGTGAACAAGCGGCAAACCACCCTCATGGATGCTGAAGTGTTCACGATCGGGTTCGCCCGCCGGGTTACGGCGTACAAGCGTGCTGACCTCGTCTTTTCCGATGCCGAAAGACTGAAGAAAATCGCCAACGTATTTGGCGGACTGCAACTGGTCTATGCCGGCAAAGCGCATCCCAGCGATGGCGAAGGGAAGAGGCTGATTCAGCGGATCTTCGAGCTGCAGCGCGAATTGAAAGGACAAATCGGCATTGTGTTCCTCGCAGACTACGATGTCGGGCTTGCGAAATTGATCACCGCTGGAGTGGACCTGTGGCTGAACACACCGCAGCCGCCGCTGGAAGCTTCGGGAACCAGCGGCATGAAAGCGGCGCTCAATGGTATTCCAAGCCTGAGCGTGCTCGATGGGTGGTGGCTGGAGGGCCTGGTCGAGGGTGTGACGGGATGGGCTATCGGCGACGAAAATCGCAACAATGAAGATGTCAGTAGATCGCTGGACGCAGCCTGCCTGTACGAGAAACTCGAGCGGACAATCCTTCCCATGTATCACGAAGATCGAGAGCGCTATGTTGACGTCATGAGGCACGCCATTGCCATCAACGGTTCACATTTCAACTCGCAACGGATGCTGCAACAATACGTTTCGAGCGCATATCTCCGGTGAGTGGAGGGCACCGGGCGATCCTCTTTCCGCAATCTGACTTCTCAGTGCGATTTAGAATCCACGCTCGTTCTAAGCTGGGGCACTTTTTCTGGCCAAAACCCATTCGAATCCGAGAATGGTTACTACACCCACCGCACCGCTGACCCCTCGAAATGTTCAGTTTTCTAACCGCTCTGGATCGACTCTGAAGTCCCGAGTTTCTAATGCCAGAATTCGACTCTGAACCGTGGATTCCTTTGGAAAATATAATGGCGGAGAGGGAGGGATTCGAACCCTCGGTACAGGTGTTAGCCCGTACAACGGTTTAGCAAATTCACCCCGTCCCCTACCTATTGCGCGGAATCAATCAGATACGATCACCTCAAGTGCTCCCAGTCGGGTGGAATCAGGGTGCTCGGCATCTGTGTATGCACCTCAATATGCACCTCTCATTTGTTGCCCCGTTGGCGAGCTTCGACCGCACCCAAGCTA
>JAICJP010000081.1 GCA_025928375.1 Candidatus Sulfotelmatobacter sp. | reverse complement strand
TATTCCGACTGCCCGACCACGAGAAAATCCCGTGTTCTCTTGTCAGAAAACTGAAATTCGTACTCCTGCCGCGAATCGTAGCCTCCCTGCCCATGCTCGTCGGTCAGTAATCGCGCCTTATATTCCCCAGGCATCAACAGGCCTCGAACACCCAGCACTGATTCGAGCTCGTATTTCCTGCCATCGATGGTGACATCCAAGTGCTGGTACCGAGGGCCGGACCATGAGTGCTTTACCGCTCTGCTTGCGCTAACATGAACATTTATGTTGTATTCACTTGGTTTGGTCGGCGCTGCCGCGCCGACGGAACCAGAAAACAACAATACAAAAGCAAGAAGCCAATCTGGCATGGCACCTCCCGTACCCGCGGACCATACCACAAAAGTTGCAAATAATCGGTTCTGGTCCAATCTGGGCCTCAAGGCGGCAACTTAGGCACAGTTGTCCCGCTGCGCTACTCCGGTTCACTTTCTTCCCCCCGCTCGAAAGTAACCACACAAATGTGGGGGCACTACTCACACCTATAGGCGATAGGAACAACCGCCGCGGCAGATTAGAGTGTTGCAATCTCAGGGGGATTGAAGATGAAAGGCTTGCTGGTCGTCGTCGCCGTCGTTGCTCTCGAGGCCCTAAGCTTTTCGCAACCCGTGAAGCCGCCGAGCACTCATCGCCGCCCAACCGATGATCCGCATTGTTCCCATCTCAAGTTCCAATCGACCCGTGCGCTGCCTTCCTACGATGGCCCGGGTTTCAGCACGGTCGAGGATTCCAGCCCCGACGAGCCGTTCATCGTTCCCAGTGGATGTTTTCAATTTTCCTGTGCCCGCAAACGAGAGACGTACCGGGTACTGAGCTGTCCCAATCTGAAGTCGAAGGCCTTTTCGCGCTTAACCAATACCACCGGATCTCAAGCCTCTGCGTCTACGGAAATCTCCGTCCCAGCTTCGAGCAACTGATAATTTTGAATACGAATAAAGTGGCTGCTAGTACTGCGATCCATTCGGAGCTTTGCCTATGGAGCGCAACAGCACGCGGTCAGTCGAGTTGCATGCTTTAAAAGATTTTATGGCTGAGTGCGTGTTTGCCGAAAAGCTGCGAGCTTGGGAGACTCAGCCAAGTGCTCGGGGAATGTCTTTACCCAGCGTGCCATATTCGGATGCCAAAACTGTAAGTAATGGAATGAGCGCATTTCCTGGATGGCCTGCTGCGGCGACCAGCCCTCGAATGCGATGCGGTAGGCAGCGATGAACATGCCGCTGCGGTCCCCGCCCAGCCAGCAGTGGAGGAAGATTTTCCTCCTGGGCCGCTCCCGAACAAGCGAGAAAAATTGAGCGATCTGTTCATCGTTGGCTGTGGCCCAGCCAGATCCCGGCAGATTGATAAAGCGCATGCCCATGGATTCTGCGTCCTGCCGTTCCTTCTCGATCAATCCATGCAATTCCCCGCGCAGGTCGATAATGGTATCGATGCCCAACGCTTTGAGCTCCTCTACCCCGTTATCCTTCGGTTGCGCGCCACGATAGAGGAAATCGTTAACCTTGCCGAAATCTGCAACGCCCGGCACATAAATCTTCTCAGCAAATGCGGGGCCGCTCACAGCAGGCGTTTGCTTGTGGCGGGCACTACATCCCAACGAGACAGCCATCGAAAATAGAACCAAGGTGAGAGCAGCAACGCGGTAGGCCGGCATTTCGGCAGTTAGATGCCGATTAAGAGCCTCGCTATTGATAAAATCCCCGGTCAAGTCCATACCCAGCAGCAAGCGATTTTTGCGCCTATAGCCGGGTATCAGAAGCTATCGGCCCCGTCGCGTAATGAAAAAAGTCGCCGCGAGACCAGCCGGCTGTTTACCCCCGCAAGAGGGACAGCGTCCCAGGGACGAAGCACGGAGGATACTGATGTACGCGGTCTGTTGATGTCATGATGAATATCCATGCAGAGACGCGGCAATTCGATCAGTGGCGGATTAGCCAGGACAAGAGCACATGCACACGATAAACTCTGTGCTCCCCCTCTTCAGCTCCCCCCGAAGTTTTCTATGCGCTACGATCCTTGGACTATTCTCCACCGTCTGACACGGTCCTTCGTGCGCGTGTATTGTGTCTTCGAGGCGGACTTGTCGCGTCCGCGTCCGGCGATTCCCCACAATCCAGACTTGGTCGTGCGCCTCTTTCGCGGAATCGACGACTTGCAGCCTGCGATCGCAGCTTTAGTTCCTGCTGGTCTCACAATTGAAGACGTCTCAGCTCGCATCCGCAAAGGAGATTTGGTTTCAGTTGGTTTTCTGAATGGAATACCGGCCGGATATACCTGGACGCGGTTCGGCGACGTGTCGGCCAAAGAATTGGGATTAACCATTCATCCGCGCACCCGCGAAGTCATTCAATACGATTCGCTCGTTCTCAAACGTTTCCGCCGTCACGGACTTCAATTTGGCATTGCTGCTCCGGTCCTCGACTACCTGCAACAGAACGGATACGCGACCGGCCTGGCATGGGTTGACCTGCTCAATCGGCCGTCGTACAAGAACCAGCGCAGATGGGGCAAGAAAGTGATCATGATCATCATCTCCCTTAAGCTTCCCGGGATGGAGCAGCGCCGGAACCTCTCCCTCGGTGCGCCGCTCCATTCCCTTTTCACGAAAACTTGCGGCCAGAAGTGATCCTGTTGTTCGGACCGTCACAATCGGCGCCCCTAGTCTTGCTACATCCCATGCGTCGCTGACCTACCGTGCCTTTTTTCCTACAGGTTTTACTGTATAGAATCTCGGCTACTCGCGTACTAATGTCGCGTCGCTCGCAATGAAAGATCGAGTACGTAGCTCACCGATACTGATAATCTGTTTTACTGTCCTTTTCACCGCGGCCGCGCTCGACGATTGGCCCGACCCGCCCGCGGTGTCCCCACACAAAATAAGTGTTGTCTCCCGCCTTCAATCGGAAGCACATAGCTGTATTTGTGCACCGTATTTGAACTCTGGTTGCTTCGCCGGTTCACCTGAATCCCGGATCCGTTGGATCAGATTCAGATTGGTCAGTGGGCCCACTCTTCCGAGTGGTTGGATGCTGCTGACCAGATACGCCGCCAACCTATCCCCCCCGCCGTCGAAGCTTCGCAAATTCGTGAACTAAGCGGCAGCCTGCCGTTGATACACACCCAGCGTCTGTTAGCCCGATAACGCATTGGTGCGGAGGGGAGGCGTAATCTCTTGTCAAAAAATCCATTTGAGGCATTGGAACCTTTTCCAGATCAATACAAATTCATCTTTATCTGCGGCCTTCATCGTAGTGGCACTTCCCCATTTTTCCGAATGCTGCTGCAGCATCCTGACGTCACCGGATTCCGCAATACGGGCGCACCCGAAGATGAAGGCCAGCATCTCCAAACCGTGTTTGCGCCAGCAAAAGAATACGGCGGCCCGGGCCGTTTCGGTTTCGCGCCACAGGCCCATCTCACAGAAGAATCGGATTTGATCACTACACAAAACCGGATGAAGTTATTTGCTGAGTGGTGTCAATATTGGGATCTCGCTAAACCCTACCTTTTGGAAAAATCGCCACCAAACTTGATCCGAACCCGCTTTCTGCAAGCCCTTTTCCCACAAAGTTCCTTCATTGTCATTTCGCGCCATCCCATTGCGGTGTCGCTGTCAACGTCGAAGTGGACGGACTGCAGCATGGATTCGCTGATGGAGCACTGGCTGCATTGCCATCGCCTCTTTGCGCAAGACCGCTCGCACTTGCGCCGTGTGCTCGAGATCAGGTACGAGGATTTGATTCGAGACAGTGATTCCACTCTGCAACAGGTCTGCAAATTTCTCGGTCTGATCCCGCATTCCCCGGAGCCTCTGGATTCCGGAGGCAATCAACGTTACTTCAATACTTGGCGAGAGTTGAAGACGGACAGGCGAGGGCGTTCGCTCTATAAGCGAATTGTAGCGAAGTATGAGAGCAGAGTGCGGGAATACGGCTATAGTTTGGAAGAGCTGGAAATGCCCGCAATCCAGCCATCGACCCCTGAACCTCGCCCTCATTTTTCGGGATGAAGCCGATCGCAACCGGCACCGGCTTGAGTTCGTGGCGAGAAGCCCTCCCCTTTTCTCAGCGATACGGTGCCCCGTACCACCTGTTGGCTGCCCAAACTGGTGGCCGAAAAGCACCAACATCGGTAAAACTCTGCCACCCGACCCTTGTGAGTCGCGGCATGCCCAAACCGCCCTTTCTCTCCTAGCCCACTAAAAAGTAATGCAGTTAAACCCACTCTGACTCCCCGCGAGACATTGGCATCAAGATTGCCACATGCCACCTAATAGAGCAGAAAGCCTTCGTTAGCTGACCTGGGCGTACGCCCGAAAGTAGGTGACGGGCGCGTGATGAGCACGACCCCTACTGGGATCGCCGAAACTGCCGGAAGAAGCACGAGATCTAGGTTCTGTTATGCGTATCTGGCACTGGCTAATTGCCATCTCCCTACTTCTCACTGCGGGCGCGTATGCGCAGCAGCCAGGGACTGACTCGTCTTCCTCCCCCGCCACGGCGCAAACCCCGGATTCATCTGGTCTTCGTCCGGCTCTGTCGCCCCGCCAGCTAGAGCCGCAGCCACCGAGCCCTGTGCGCCAGCCCGGAGCCGCAGCCATGCGCCCCGCCTATGACGTGGCCCCCACCATGGACCAGGTGGTGAATCGGGCAATCGAACGTGAGCACGCGCTCATGGAAATGCTGAAGACCCGCACCCCCATCGTTGAAACCTATCTGCAAAACCTGAAGTTTCTTCCGCAAGGCGGCTCGGTGCCCGTGGAAGACCATTACTTCCTCGGCCGGATGGACCTGGACGAGACCATCGATCGCACCGACTATCTGAACCAAAAGAGCATGCAAACCCGCCTTCTGGGCGGCTTCCAGAGGCTATACAAAATCCAGTACCGCCCCCTGGGCTTCTCCTGGATGATCTATGCCGACCTCGCGGGCTTTGATCGCGAGCACTACAATTTCCGCTACGCGCACCGCGAATTTCTAGGCGATGTGCGCTGCCTGGTGTTCACCGTAACTCCCAAAAAGGACTCCCGCAAAGCCCGCTTCGTCGGCCGCATCTGGATCGAAGATCAGGATTACAACATCGTGCGTCTCAACGGCACCTACCAGCCGCGCCCTCGCAATGCTTACTTCTTCCACATGGATAGCTGGCGCTTGAACCTCGTCCCCGGCTATTGGGTTCCGGCATACATCTACAGCGAGGAAGGCAGCGGTACGAAGGATGACATCGCCTTCAAGGCCCAGACCCGACTCTGGGGCTATGACCTGCAGAAGAGCGCCGGGGAAGGCGAATTCACCGAGGTCCAGGTCGACTCCAGCATCAAGGACCAAAGCCCCACCGCGCAGGATCCTTCTCCGCTGCAAGCGCAATGGGAATGGCAGCAGCTCGCCGGGGATAACGTGGTCGAGCGCCTGCAGAACGCCGGTCTGCTCGCTCCCCGCGGTGACGTGGATAAAGTGCTCGAGACAGTAGTCAACAATCTGCTCGCCACCAACAACATTGAACTTCCCGGCCCGGTACACGCCCGTGTGATGTTGACCTTGCCGCTCGAGACCTTCAGCGCCGGCAGTAACATCGTGGTAAGCCGCGGCCTGCTCGACGTCCTTCCCGACGAAGCCAGCCTCGCGATGGTGCTCTCCCGCGAGCTGGCCCACATCATCCTCGGACACAACTTAACCAGTAAGTTCGCCTTCTCCGATCGCATGTTGTTCTCCGATGAATCCACCTACAAGAACATGGGATTCCGGCACCTTCCCGAAGAGGAAGCCGCTGCCGACCAGAAAGCTCTCGAGCTGCTGAGAAATTCACCCTACGCAAAGAAGCTGAATACCCCAGGCCTGTTCCTGCGCCAGTTGGCGGCCCGCGGCCCCGCCCTTGAAGCGCTGCTGACGCCCCACTTGGGCACGAGCCTCACCGACCGCAAGGGCACCGTCGATCACCTCGTTGCGCTGATGAATTCTGCGCCCGCTCTCGAACCCGCCAAACTCGACCAGGTCGCAGCCCTTCCGCTAGGCGGACGCGTCAAACTCAACCCTTGGGATGACCGTGTGGAATTGATCAAGATGACCCCTGCGACCATGACCACCGCCCGTGAAAAGATGCCGCTGGAAGTGACCCCATTCTTCCCCCGTCTAACCCGCTCCGGCGCAATAGTCGACGCAACCGCCGCCGCCAACACCACCAAGTCAGCTCCAACTAACTAGAAACGCCGCACTAACAGTCGAATGGCCCAAGCAGGGACTCTGAGATCGGACCCCAGTCGGCCAAGTCTCAGATTATTGCAACGGCCCGCCTGATTATCTTCCTTCAGGAAGAGACCGCTCATGTTGGGAATTCCTAACTGGCATTGCGAAATTTGGCGCGGTCCTTTTGTCGTCCTAGCGAAGCGAGCAAGACTTGAGCTTTGAGAAACAGTTCGGAGGCGACCTGACTCTTCGAGACTACCGCGTCTATACCAGCCGCCTGTGCCAGCCGTTCAACTTCGCTTCCTTCTTGTTGTGTGAACAAGATAATCAGCACATCGGGCAGAAGTTGCTTAAGCAGCGGTGCCGCATCGAGCCCGGTCATGACCGGCATAACAAGGTCCAGGATGATCAGGTCGGGTTTTAGCTTTTCAGCTTTGTCAATCGCGTCACGTCCGTTCTCTGCTTCTCCTGAAATTTCAAAGTCAGATTGTGATTCGAAGAGTCTGCGCACGAGGGAACGTACGACCGCGTTGTCATCCACGATTAAAATGCGCTTCGCAGGCATCGGACCAGCCACTTTAGCGGTGATTGGATGCCTACAAAGGCAGACTGGCTGTCACTTTGTATTCCACTCGGGATAGCCTAGCTTTTCCCTCTGGATGGCCCGCAGAGTCCCCATAGCCTCAGAAATGGCTTGACGTTCCTCGTCTCCCTCAGCGCTCTCGCCCAACGCTTGCAACCGCAGAAAAAGGGCTGATTCTGCGGCATCCACGCGCTGCCGCAGGGATTGGGGATCGCCTTCGACAAGTGCAGCTTCAAATTGGCGCTGCCAATGTGGGTATTTTATGGCGTGGGATGCTGAAGTATTCTCGTCAGTCACTTCCCAGGCAAATGCAGGGCGAGTGCCAATGGTGAGGGGCAGCGGCAGTTCCTCGAAATCGATTCCTCTCAGTAGCTTAACAACGCAAGCGGAAGCTATGGACGAGCCCCGATGGCGGCGCTTCTGTTGGCCAAATTTCACCAGAGTGGTGGTTATAGGCCAGCTACTCAGGAAGCCGGGCAGTTGTTGCTAAATCTCCATTCTCTCAAAATCCTCAATGACCGTTATCTACTCTCACCCTAAGCGCTCGGATGCGTAAAATAATAAGCGAGTGCACAGGGGGAGTGATCATGGAAACGAACAGCGAACGCAATCCCCAGCCAAATCCGCGAGCAGAAGCACATATCAGGAGCGCTCAGGAAATTCTGAAGGCTCTGCAAGAGAAGATCGGAGAGCATCCAGAAATCGGAGCCGCTATCACCAAGCTAGAAATGGCGCTCAACGATCTTGCCATCCAGACCGGCGGACTGCTTTAGCGAAATCGCCACTTGACCACTGCGAAACAAACAAGGAGGCCGGAAAGGCGTCTCGAAATAAAGGAACAGCACCCATGGTGAAAACTGCGTTGCTTCGCATAACGATCTGCACCATTCTCCTCGCCGCCTTTCACTGCGCACAGGCCCAGACGATCAAATGGGCTGGACACACCTGGAAAGTCACCACCGGTTCTATGGCAGGCGTCGCTCCCGGCAATCCCGCCAACGTCAACATTGATCGGGACGGGTATCTACATCTCCAGATCACCAACCGCGACGGAAAATGGACTGCCGGCGAGGTGTTCACGACCGACGATATGCGATTCGGAACTTACCAGTGGGTGGTCCAGGGTGACGTCTACAACATGGATCAGACGACGGTCCTCGGACTGTTCACCTACGGGCCCGCTCATCACAGTGGCGCCAACGCTGAAAATGAAATCGATATTGAATTTTCCCAGTGGAACAAGACCTGTCCCCACGCTTGTAATGCCGACTTCACCGTTTATCCATCCACGGGTAACCACAAGCCGAAAGGTGTTTCCGCCTGGGAAGACAACTTTCAGGTCAGCGGTGGAAACCTCACGACGGCCAGGATGGAATGGAGATCCGACCGAATCGTATTCACGCTGATGAATGGCGTCCATCCGATCGGCTCTGTCGCCGATGTAATCAAGACCGAAACCTATTCTTCGAACACCACCAATATTCCCCAAACCGCCGCCCCAGTTGGCATCAACCTTTGGTCTTTCAAAGCGACGCCTTCAAAGAACCAGTCTGCAGTCATTCGTGATTTTCAATTTCTTCCGTTCTGAGCCCCGGTAAGAACGGTAACTTGCAATTTCAGCCTGAGAGGAACTGCCTTACTCGTACCGCAATGCCTCAATTGGATTGAGACGCGACGCTCGTATCGCCGGAATCATCCCGCTCACCAATCCCACCAACGCCAGGATTGCAGTAGAAATCATTACGCTGACCGGTGAAATCATGAGTCGAATGTCACCCGCCTCTCCGTGCTGGGCAAGCGCGCTGTAAAACGTGAGAGTCCCCACAGAGAACGAAATGATATAGGCGAGCACGATCCCTAACAGGCCGCCCAAAAACGTAATCGCCAGCGCTTCGGACAAGAATTGCATGAGAATATCGAAGCGGAGAGCGCCCAGCGCCTTCTCCACCCCGATCTCCCGCGTTCGCTGGGTTACGCTCACCAGCATGATGTTCATGAGTCCCACGCCGCCTATACCTAGCGTGAGAGCCCCGATAAAGGCAAGCATCACCTGCAGCGCCATCGTAATCATGCGAAATTGCGAAAGTTGCTCCATCATGCTGAAAACGAACAGGGCCTGCTTGTCGTCGGAACGGAAATTGTGTTGCGCGGCCAGCGTATTTCGCACCGACTTCTCCACGCCTTTATAGTTGTAGCCGAGAAAATCCAGCCAGATCATATCGACGTAGTACGTATTGCGGAAGTCGCTCATCGTCGAAAAGGGGACGTAGACCACTCGGTTGATACTGTTTTCGGTGCCTTCCTGGGGTCGGGGCCGAAGCACGCCGATCACCTCGTAAGGAATGCCGCTGATCCGTATCTTCTCGCCCAGCGGGAAGCGGCCAGAGAACAGCTTCTCTCTGGATTCCGATCCCAGCACACAGACACGCGCCCGCAATTGCAAATCTCCGGCAGTGTAAAAATGCCCAAGATCCAGTTGCAGATTTTGAATTTCCTGCAGCGCGGCATTCCCCCCATGAACGCCCCACGTATACGAACGCCCCTCGTAGCTGACGGGCGCATCGAAAAACGATTCCGGAGTAATGCGCGTCACTTCCGGCACATTCACCACCACACGATCAAGGTCGTCCCGGGTCAGCCGGATGCTGGTACCGGCCTTGTTTCCTCCCGCCTGCATCGACGTGCGCCCGCCTGCGATGCCCATCGCCGCCATGCTGGCATAACTCCTGAATATATTGACGATGGCCGTTGAGAATCCCGTGCCATAGGCGAGCAACAGCACTACCGTGGCGATCCCCCACGCCATGCCCAGCATGGTAAGCGCACTTCGCTGGCGGTTGTGCCTGAGCGATCGATACGCTTCCGAGAAAACATCATTCGCCCGGATCATTCATTACTCCTGACGAAGCGCCTCTACGGGCTGCAGCAAGGCCGCCCGCCTCGCCGGATAAAGTCCGGCAACAATGCCAGCCAAGGCAAGGCTCCCCATCGCGAGCACAGCAGTCGCTGGGTAAATGTGAGGCAATTCGAATCCATCGATCCGCGGCACCAGTCCGAATAGCTTGGTCGCAACATAGGCTGCGCCCACCCCAATCGCACCGCTGATTCCGGTGAGCATCAGCCCTTCTAAAAAGAATTGGAACAAGATGTTGCGTCTGGTAGCGCCCAAAGCCTTGCGCAGGCCGATCTCTCGAGTGCGCTCCGTGACCGATACCAGCATGATGTTGATCACTCCGATGGCGCCCAGACCGAGCGTCACCAGCCCAACCGCTCCCAGGAACGTGTCCATGGCATCGGAAATCTTGCCGACCATTTCGGCGGTAGCGATCGAGTCCCAATCGTCAAACGCGTCCGGCGTCTCGGGATCAAAGTTGTGATTTCTTGCCACAATACTGCGCACCGCCTTCTTGGCTTTTTCGTGCTGCTCTCGTGTGATGGGCTGGTACGCCACGTACTTAATCGCCTTTGCGTTGCCGGCCCCCTGCATCGGGAAATAGATAGCCATGGTGGTAAAAGGCATGATCAGCCGCATGTTCTGGCCGTTGTTGTTTCCGTGTCCAACCTTCTGCAGCGTCCCCACCACCTCGAAGGGCACGCTATTGATGAGGATTGTGCTGCCAACAGCTGGCCGCCCGGGGAATAATAGGCGGACAAATTCGCTTCCAATCACGCAGACATTATGTCGCTCGCGCTCGTCATTCCAATTCAACCAGCGCCCTTGCTCGATCGGCTGGTAGCGAATCTCTGCGAACTGCGGCTCGGAGCCATCCACATACCCGTTGCTGCTGCCGTACTCGCTCACCAGGCGAAGGTCGCCGCGATAGATGATCGGCGTGGCATTCCGCACAAACTGCGAATGGCGAATGTCCAGATAGTCCTGGTAGTTCAAGTAGTACTGGCGAGAAGAAAGTTGGCTGCTGCCCAGCGCCGGAACCCGTCCGTTGTAAATCTGCATGAAGTCTTCGCCGAAGCTCGCCAGATTCCTCGCGGTGCCCGCCCGAAAGCCCTCTCCCAATCCAACCAGCAGCAGCAGCGAACCCACTCCCCACGCAATCCCAAACATGGTGAGGAAGGAGCGAAGTTTGTGCGTCCACATGGCACGCAACACCTCGCCGAGGCTGTCGAAAAATCGCCTCATAATCGAAGTACGAACGTTAGACCAGCGAAGTTCCTGCTTTCCCCCCAGTAAAGCCTCTCCACCTCGCCTGCGTTCCGCGATGACGACAGTCACGGTTCGGCGTGATGCCGAACACGTAATTCCTTTTTTGTAGAAGTGTGCTTATGTGCAGCTATGAAGAGCGTCAATCTAGAGGTCTGAAGCTCTCAAATTGCCCGATGGGACGTCTCGCTAAACCTGGCTGTTGAGATATCGCCTCCTGCCTGAGCCCCGATCCCTGACCCCTGATCCCTGCCCCTCACCCCAAGCCCAGCGGCCGCTTGTTCTCGGCATCGTCATCGCGCACCGGACGCAACTCATGCCACAGATACAGCCCTCCTGCCACGGCCGCCCCAATTCCGATACTGATAAGCAGAAACCAGCGGTATGCAGGTAGCCAGACCGCTGTGGCTGCGATGATTGCCGCCGCAACCACCAGCGCCGCCGTGCCTCGAATGGGAATGGTCATAAGCGCCTCGCGGAGAATCTCGCGTCCGGCCAAAGTTAAAGGCCCGCGGGCGCGGGCCTTTGAAGATCTCTGGGGTGCCCATGTCTCGCCGCATTTGCCAGGCATGGGATTCTGCCAAGTCAGCGAACCCGCACGCTTACTGATGCGCCGTAGGAGCGTCGCTGTTGCCCGTCGTCAGCGGAGGAGCGATCGGCTCAGTGACTTCTTCCGCCATCTTGGGCAGCGGCGATTCCAGCGCGATCTGCAGCACCTGGTCCATGGTGTCCACGAAGTGCAGCTTCATCGCACCCCGCAGATTTTCCGGAACCTCCGCCAGATCTTTCTCATTGTCCTTGGGCAAAATCACTTCGAAAAGCCCGGCACGGTGCGCCGCCAGCAGCTTCTCTTTCAATCCGCCGATAGGCAGCACCTTGCCCCGCAGCGTGATCTCTCCCGTCATCGCCAGGTCGCGGCGCACTGCAATCTTGCTAAGCGCGCTGGCAATAGCCGTCGCAATCGTGATGCCGGCGGACGGCCCATCCTTGGGAATCGCGCCTTCGGGCACGTGCACGTGCAGATCGAGATTGCGATAGAAGTCGCGCGTAAGCCCCAGCCGCGGCGCCCGTGAACGAACGTACGACATAGCTGCCTGCGCCGACTCCTGCATCACGTCTCCGAGCTTTCCCGTCAGCGTGAGCTTGCCCTTGCCGTCCACTACGCTGGCTTCGGTGCTCAGGATCGAGCCACCAACTTCCGTCCACGCCAGGCCCGTAACCAATCCAATTTCGGACTTCTCGTGCGCCACCGTGTCGCGGAACTTGATCACGCCCAGGAAGTCGTTCACGTTCTCCTGATTGATGGTGATGAAGAAGCTCTCGCCCTCTTTGACCACCTTGCGCGCAACCTTCCGGCAAACATTGCCAATCTCGCGCTCCAGATTTCGTACCCCCGCTTCGCGCGTGTACGAGCGAATCAGCGACGTGATGGCATCATCGGTGAACTTGATGTTCTTCTCCGAGAGCCCAGCCGCTAGCATCTGCTTCTTCACCAGGAACTGTTTCGCGATTTCGACCTTCTCCTGCTCGGTGTAGCCATGCAGTCGCAGCACTTCCATGCGATCCTGCAGGGCAGGGGGAATGGTGTGCATCACGTTCGCCGTCGCCACAAAGAACACCTGCGACAGGTCGTATTCCACGTCGAGGTAATGATCCACGAACATAAAGTTCTGTTCCGGGTCGAGCACTTCCAGCAGTGCCGCCGACGGATCCCCGCGGAAGTCCATCGACATCTTGTCCACTTCGTCCAGCATGAACACCGGGTTCTTCGTGCCCGCTTTTTTCATCATCTGGATGATCTGGCCCGGGAGCGCGCCAATATAGGTGCGGCGATGTCCGCGGATCTCAGCTTCATCCCGCACTCCGCCCAAAGACATGCGTACGAACTTGCGTCCCGTAGCCTTCGCGATCGACATTCCCAGCGAAGTCTTTCCCACCCCCGGAGGTCCAACGAAACACAGAATCGAGCCTTTGGGATTCTTCACCAGCTGCCGCACCGCCAGAAATTCAAGGATGCGCTCCTTGATTTTCTCCAGCCCATAATGATCTTCGTTCAGAACTTTTTCCGCGCGCGAGATGTTCCTGATTTCCTTCGACCGCTTCTTCCACGGCACCGCCAGCAGCCAATCCAGGTAATTGCGCGACACCGTCGACTCCGCCGACATTGGCGGCATGGCTTCCAGTTTCTTCAGTTCCTGCAGCGCCTTGTCTTTCACTTCCTTTGGCATACCCGCGGATTCGATCTTCTTCTTCAGTTCATCGAACTCGCTCTTCTCGCCGCGCCCCAGTTCCTTCTGGATGGCCTTGATCTTTTCGTTCAGGTAATACTCTTTTTGCGCCTTCTCCATCTGCCGCTTCACCCGCGACTGGATGGTCCGGTCCACATTCAACTTCTCGATTTCAATGTCCAGCACGTCCGCGATCCGCGTCAGGCGCTCCGCCGGATCGAAAATCTCCAGCAGTTCCTGCTTCTCTTCAATCGACAGCTGCAGGTTGGCCGAGATCACGTCCGTCAGCTTGGCCGGATCTTCCATCCGCACCGCAGAAATCATGGTCTCGTAATTCAGGGCCTGGCAGAGCTTCACATACTGCTCGAACAGCGAGGTCACCCGCTGCATGGCCGCTTCCAGCGCCGGATTTGTCTCGTTGGTAAACCGCGCCACCCGTACCGTCGCCTGCATAAACCCTTCAGTATCGATCACCTGCAGGATCTTGCCGCGCTCAATGCCTTCCACCAGCACCTTGATATTGCCGTCAGGCAGCTTCAGGCTCTGCACAATGTTTACGATGGTGCCGACCTGGTAGATCTCGTTGGCCTTCGGTTCGTCGATGGAGGCATCGTGCTGCGTCGCCAGAAAGATCTTCTTGTCCGCCGCCAGGGCCTCTTCCAGTGCGCGCACGCTGGATTCGCGGCCCACCACGAACGGGGTCATCATGAAAGGGAAGATGACGACGTCGCGAATCGGCATCATGGGCAGCTTTCTGGATTCGTATTTTTCTTTCGCAGTAGTCACTGAGTCTCCTGGGATAACGACGGCCGAGCCGACTTCCTTCAATTTTACATGGCCGCAACGTTCAGGGGAAATGACAATTCCGTGGTAGGGACTTTCTACTACAAGCACTCGGACTGAGCGCCCGTGGTATGCAAACGCTTGCACTTCCAAACAATCGGGGAAGGGAAAGCCCTTCCCCGTGTGTGCCTCTGTGTCCCCTATGGTGAAAAGGCGGAAAACAGGGGACACGATCGATCTACGAAGTCGAGCTGCCCGTCCTAACCAGCCTTCTCCATCACAGGGGCGAACGATGCGCTGCGTTTCTCCACCATCTCCCTCGTGACCTCGAACTCCTTCAGCTTCTTCTGGCTGGGCAGATTGAACATCAGGTCGAGCATGAGCTCTTCCAGAATCATTCGCAGGCCGCGGGCTCCCACCTTGCGCGCCATAGCCTGGCGGGCGATCGCCCGCAGCGCCTCATCGTTGAACTTCAGCCGCACATTCTCGAACTCGAATAGCCGCTGGTATTGCTTCACGATCGCGTTCTTCGGGCGCGTCAGAATCTCGATCAGCGCGAACTCGTCCAGATCCTCCAACATGCCCACCACCGGCAGCCGCCCGACGAATTCAGGAATCAACCCGAACTTGATCAGGTCTTCTGGCTGAACTTCCTGCATCAACTCCTGGGTACGCTTCTTCGAGGTAAACGACTCTTCCTTCTCCGCCTCTTCGCCGCTGCGGAAACCCAGTGACTTCTTGCCGATTCTCCGCGAGATGATCTTCTCCAAGCCAACAAATGCCCCGCCGCAGATGAACAGAATATTGGTAGTATCCACCGGCGTGAATTCCTGGTGCGGATGCTTGCGTCCCCCCTGCGGAGGCACGTTCGCGATGGTTCCTTCCAGGATCTTCAACAACGCCTGCTGCACG
>JAICJP010000132.1 GCA_025928375.1 Candidatus Sulfotelmatobacter sp. | reverse complement strand
TCCACTGCTCTTTGATAAGCGGCGATTGCTGCCGTTGTCTCGCCTTCTTTTTCCAGCACGATTCCGAGAAAATGCTGTGCAACTGGAGAATTAGGCTGCAGTTTAATGGCATGACGAAATTTTGCTTCTGCTTCCTGCAACTCGCCTTTCTGAAGAGTTGCGCGTCCTTCTGAAATATCAAGCTCTGCATTCTGGTTGCGTTCATCAGTTGCGGAGAGTTCTCGCCCTTTCTTGACCTCGGCAGCACCCTCTTGTTGCTGACCGCTTCGGGCCAGTGCCAGACCTAGTTGATAGTGTGCTTCGCCGCTTGTGGGATCCAGACGAGTTGCGTCGCGAAGTTCAACGATGGCATCGCTGACCTTGGCCTGATGCAGCAGTGCTTTGCCCAACGCGAGGTGTGCCCGGGCAAAATCTGGCGCAATAGAAATGATCTTCCGCAATTGTTCAATCTGTTTCGCACTCCCATGACTGGGACTGTTGCCATAAGCTTCGGCAAGGTTGAACTGGGCTTTAATGAGCGTTGGATCGATGGAGATCGCCTTCTCCAACTCGCTGATGGCTTGATCCACGTCAGAGAGCAGGAGCACGGCACCCAAATTTGCATGGGCATCGGCGTAATCGGGGCGAATGCGCACGGCCTCACGAAATTCGTTACTGGCCTTTTCGTCGTCACCATTCTGGGCCAATACCAGGCCGAGGTTGTTGTGAGCTTCAGCATATTCAGGGCGCAAGCGCAGCGCTTCATTGAACTCGGCCACCACTTGGCTCGTATCGGATCCTTTGCGGCCAAGCATGAGACCAATGATGTTGTGCACTTCCGGGCTCGGTGTTCCGTGGGAACCTGCTTCGCGAAGCCCCGTGATAGCCGCATCCCAATCGGGAGTGGGAACAGCTGATGCGGCGTTCAGCCCCGCTTCAAATTGCGCGACGGCGTGCTGCAGCAGGTTTTGTCGAAGAAACACAATCCCAAGATCGATGAAACTCGAGGCGGTGGTGGGCGACAGCGCGATTGCTCGCTCCAGATTCAATCTCGAGTTTGCCAAGTCTCCTTGATCGCGCTGGCCCATTCCAAGCAAGGCATAGCTCGCGGCCGCGGCAGGATCGAGGCGAACACTCGCTTTGAGTTCCGAGATGGCCTGTGTCTTGGCCCCGCTGAACCACAGGGCGGCCCCGTAATTGTAATGAACGTCGGCGGAGTCCGGCCGAAGCGTGACCGCACGCTGCAGGTGCGGCAAGGCTGAAGCAGTATCTCCCTGCTGACCCAAAATAAATCCAAGAAGGTTGTGAGCATCGCCGTCGCGTTCATCAGCGGCAAGGGCCTGCGAGAGTTGCTCCTTCGCAGCGTTCAGATCGCCTTGGGATAAGGCAGCCTGAGCCCGTGCGTGGTACTGATTGGTGGCCAGCGATTGCGGCGGGGGTGCTTTCCGAGTTGCCGCGGCTTGCTGCTTCAGAGTGAATCCGAGCCCGTAATATGCCTCCCGCATCTCCGGGTCGATATCGAGCGCACGTTGAAACGCATCTACTGCTGCTGGCAAGTCGCCATTCTGGCGAAGAGTCTGGCCGAGTTCGCATTGCACTGTGGGATTTTTTGGCTGTGCCTGTGCCACTCGGCGTAGATGCAAGAGGGCTCCGGCAGCATCTCCGTTCTCACGCAGGGCCAGGCCCAGATTGAGATGTGCTGCCCAGCTATTCGGCTCAAGCGCCAGCGCTCGTTGGAAGGAAATGACGGCACCAGCCAAGTCGCCGCTCTTCGCAAGAGCAGAACCTAGATTCGTATATGCCCGCGCGTAGTGCGGATCCAGAGAAACGGCTTTGCGCAGTTGCGAAATTGCGTCCGGCAGATTTCCGCGCCCCATCAGAAACGCGCCAAGCCAGTTGTGGGCTTCGGCTGAGCTTGGAGCGACTGTCACGGCTTGTTTGAAAGCGTCAAAGGCCTGCGGGTAGTCGTTCTCGTTCCAATAGGCTTGTCCTAACTTGACGTAGAGTTTCGGACTGCTGGGCTCACGCCGGAGCGCGGACCGAATCTGCGCGACAGAGGGTTGCGCATCGGTTCCGCTCGCCTGGCGCGGATTTTGTGGTGAAAGTGGTGTGCTTGCACATGCCCAGACTGCAAAGAGAACTGGGATAACGCACACAGATGCAAGGCAAAATCTGCTGTTCATGGCCTTGAGTCCAGGACTCGACAAGTATATTCACGTATGCTCTCACCGGACCGCGAAGTATGCAACGCCCGGGCCTGACCCGCGGATCAGTTCAACAAGCCCCGTTCTCACCGTTGTGCCAGTACATGTCCCAGCCTAAATAACGTGTGGTGGCTTCGTGAACGGCCGATGAGACAGCCGAGAGATTGGCAGCAACGTGGTGTTCAAAGCCACGTTCACAGATGAAATGGAGCAGTCGTTGCATGTTCGGAATCTCGACGACGCCCGCGCCGCCGAAAGTGTTCAAAGCATCATCCGTGAATCGTCCCTCGCCGACATAGCCGCGCATTTTTCCTGAGACATCATTCGTCGAAAAACGGGCGAAGCTCATCTGCTCGGGCTTAATTACTCCTACGCAGGTCCCGAAGGTGTTTTCTTTGCCAACGGTACCGGCAATGATTTCCTGGAAGTCCATCCTCACAGAGCGGAAGAAATGTTTAGGTAGGTTTGAGCAGTGGAAGCAGACAGCTTTGTTCGGAACTGATCCATAGTTGTTGTTCCAGTCGAGCAGGGCGGAAGGGCTACCGGAAGCCAATTGCAGAGCGTGCATGCCCAACACGCCGCAAATGTCCACTTCGCAAGCACTGGACAGAAGTTCATTACTCATCATGCTCATCACGGTGCAAGGAACGACTCCGAGATTCTCTTCAATCGACGTCCAGCATTGAACCGCGCTAATGGTGACCTCGGTGGCCGTCATCCACTGGTTTACGACGGCGCCCAACTTGGCCATCTTCAACAGCGCAGGCGCCGGAACGCTGCTTGTGTCGACATACTTCTTGATTTCGGCTAACTTGCTCTGCGCCTGATCATCGTTGTCTTTCATGCGCTGGATGCGCCCGAGCACTTCGGAAAGGTCGAGCGTCTCGACGGAAATGCCCTGCGATTCCAAAATCTTTTCACTGTATCGGACGGTGTTAAAAGCGGCCGGGCGAGCTCCGATCGACCCCACTCTAAGATTCCGAAATCCTTTCACCACCCGGCATACTGCCGCGAACCATTGGAGGTCTTTGGCAAACTCAGGAGACTCGGGACTCTCGGTGTGCAGGGTGGTAATGGAATACGGAATGCCGTACTGGCTCAGATTGTTGCAGGCTGACATCTTGCCGCAGAAGCTGTCGCGTCGGAAGGCAATCGTCATTTTTCGAGGGTCGTCCGGTGTGGCTTGAATGAGCACAGGTACACGGAGGTCAGCCAGACGCAGGGTGTCAGCGATGGCGCGTTCTTCGCCGAAATTCGGCAAAGTCACTACGATCCCATCGATGCGATCGCGACGCTGTCGGAAGAGATCGGCGCAACGCCTCGACTCTTCCCGTGTTTCCACCGCGCCGTATTTGCTTTGCTCTGGAGTCAGCGCCACAACGTCAATATCAGCCGCTTCCAGCACACGGACCATCTCCTCGCGTCCGCTTTTCGCGAGGTGGTCCGGGAAAAAGCCTCGATTGCCGACGATGAGGCCCATCGTCATTTTCTTGTGAGCCATAGAATGCCCCCGATCGGAATACTTACTTCCAGTTGTTCCGTGCAGAGCGCACGAACCTGCAAATCGAAACTCCAACCCAGCGCTTGCGCTTAGCCCGTGGCGGTCTGATTGGATAAAGTGCAGTAATCGTTTACCCGCAACGGCACTACGCTATTCCCAAGCGACTGGAATTGCAACTCTCGTGGGAATAGGCTTCGGACGCTCCCGGCTCACTCTGAGGAACTTCTCAGATGACAATTGGAACCAGGCAAGCAAAAAAGCAGAAGTTCTCGGTCAGCGCGCGGTCGATTCGGCTGCTTTGCGGTGTCTCGTCGTTCGATTCGACTTCTCAGGAGTGATTGCAGAACCTACCCCGCGGGCTAATGCCGTGGACTTGCGAAGCACTAAACTTGTGACAAGTTCGTAACTGTGTTGTTCCCGCGAAGAAGTTGAATTGTCGACTTCGTTCAACAGTGCGTTGAAAGCAATCTCGGCTAAACCGTGTTGCGACATCTGAACTGTCGTTAGGGGCGGAATAGTGAACTCGGCAAGATGGATGTCGTCGAACCCAACCACCGAGAGGTCATCCGGTATCTTGATGTTTTGTTCGTAAGCCTCTCGTAGAACTCCAATCGCGGTCATATCGTTCGAGCACATTACGGCGGTAGGCCGCGCACTCATCTTGTTCAGTTCTAAGAGTGCATTCATGCCTCCTTCCATCCTGTGATCTCCGATCACAACCAAGTCGGGGGAAAGGCCAATCTCCATCATGGAGGTTTTGAAAGCCTCGCGCCTGGCACCGGCCGACTTTAAGTGCTCGGGCCCGGCAATAAACGCAATTCGCGTGTGACGCATAGCCGCGAGATGCTGAACTGCCTGTCGAATTCCGCTTAAATAGTTGATGCGGATGTTGGCAATGCCGGGTACGTCAGGCCCTACATCTACGAATACTAGCGGGACCTTACGATCGCGGAGGTGTTCGATCAGCGATTCTTCCATGCCAAAGGTCAAGATGGCCACGCCGTCCACCCTGCGTTCGATCATCCTGCGCACCGAGGATTCCATGCGTTTGGGATCGTGCACGGTGGAGGTCAGCAGGATCTCGTAGTTATTTTCCACGGCCAGATCTTCGAAGGTCTGAACTATTTCCGGAAAGAAAGGATTCGTAATCTCCGAGACAATCAGGCCGAAGATGCGGGTGCGGCCCAGTACCAACGCGCGCGCCTGAGTGTTGGGATAATAGCCCAGTTCGTCGACGACGCGCCACACTCGCTTGGCGAGTTGAGGATCAACCGTGGGAACACGGTTAATGGCTCTGGAGACCGTGGCCGTGGAAACTTTCGCCCTCCGGGCAATCTCACGTATATCCATTCGTTGGGTGGTCGGGGGCTACTACTGCGCAATATCTTATCACGGTGCGCCCAGGCGTAAGTTGGAAAACGTTTTCCAAGTGCTTACACCTGAGTCTACCCTTAGGGCAACGCCCACTGAATTGGCACGCCGAGTCAGTGCCTGTGCTTTCCGGGTGATCACGTTTCGGAGAGTGAACACGCGTGACCACTTCGAACCGTGTAGCTACAACGCAAGAAGTCAGGGCACTCATTCGCATGATGGGAGGAACGCTCCGGTGAGATATCAATATGCTCCGACTCTTCGCGCAGCCCAATTCTACTGCCTTGTTACAAGCCTCTGGGCGTTGATGACAGCTTCCGCTCACGCTCAAGAACCCCACAAGAAGCTCCCTGCCACGCCTGGTCCGATGCTGAGCCAAGGCACTCAGCAATTCGAGACGCCCGACTTCAAACTTACACTAGTCAAATCTTCGCAGACGCTGGCCGCTTTGAAGCCCAAGGGAGCGGGCGATTTTGATTTCACTCCTGGTGACCTTTTGGTCGAGCGCTCCCCAAAATGGATATTTTCATCTAGGAGACATTACTTTCCGCCTGCGTGCTGGAAACTCCGGAGCATGGAAGAACTATTCGTCCGCAGCAACACGAACGCCGGTGGATGTGCTTCCCGCGTCTCGAGGAGAACTCGCTGTCGCCGATCTGTCGCCTGCATTCCCAGCCGACTTTCCCTTACAGGTCACCCGCTTCTGGGCGATTGAGGCGGGAAAACTTGTCTTGCGCTTCAAGTTGAAGAACAGGTCGTCTGAGAGCATTGAGATTGGTGGGCCGGGTATCCCGATGATCTTCAACAACGTGCTCAACGATCGCTCGCTGGAGGAAGCACATGCGAAGTGCTCTTTCTATGATCCCTATATCGGAGAAGACGCGGGATACTTGCAGGTCACGCACTTAAGCGGTCGGGGACCGGCACTCGTTGTCGTTCCAGACGGGAAAACTCCTTTTGAAGCCTATAACCCAATTCTGGATAAGCCCGATCGCTGGGGTGCAAAACCGGTATTTACCGACCCCACACCCAGGGGGATCACGTTCGAAGGCTTCTACGAGTGGATGGTGCATACGCAAGCCTATGCGGAGAACATCGCGGGCTTAGGCGATGAGGGCGGCGGAGGAGCCTGGCTGGCGCCGATCATGAAAGAACTCGTTCAACCTGACAAAGAGGAATTGGAGAAACTGCAGCAGTTCGTCGACGGAGTTCTGTGGGGCGGTCTGCAATTCAAAGAGGGTCCCCATGCCTACGGCGTGCGGAAGAGTCTCTTCTACTACCAGCCGGACGATATGCCTTCTGGATACTATCGCGGCGACTTCGACTGGAGTACACGGACGAGTTGGAACAAAGCGGCATCTGAGCGAGTCGATCGCTCCTACGATTATCCGCATGTAGCGGCTGCGTACTGGGTGTTGTACCGCCTGGCTCGCAATCATAAAGAGCTGGTGACGAATCATCCCTGGGATTGGTATCTGGATCACGCATATGAGACCTCGATTGCAATGACTGATTTCGCCGCTGAACTGGGAGCATTCGGACAGATGGAGGGAGATATCTTTTTGCAGATCTTGTTGGATCTCAAAAGCGAAGGGCGCGCAGAACAAGCTGCCAAGCTTGAGGACAGAATGCGTGCCCGCGCGGAGCGTTGGAGAAGGGAAGCATATCCTTTCGGCAGTGAAATGCCTTGGGACTCGACCGGCCAGGAAGAGGTCTATGCCTGGACAAAATACTTCGGGTATGAAGACAAAGCCGACGTAACCCTGAACGCGATTCTCGGTTATGATCCGACGATTCCGCACTGGGGGTACAACGGGAGCGCGCGCCGTTACTGGGATTTCATTTTTGCCGCCAAAGATCGCCGCCTGGAGCGGCAACTCCATCATTACGGCTCGGGCCCCAATGCTATTCCAGTGCTCAGCGAATATCGGGAACATCCCGAGGACTTTTATTTGTTGCGAGTGGGATATGGCGGAGCGATGGGGCCGTTGACCGACATCGACTCTGACGGATTCCCGTCGGCGGCATTCCATGGATTTCCCGACATGTTGAGGGCAGATCCCCTCACCGGAGACTATGGCCCGAACTTTTTTGGCCACGCGTGGAACGCGGCAACTTACGTCGTCGATCACCCGCAGTTTGGATGGCTGGCATTTGGCGGAAATCTGCGGCGAAATGGCAAAACGATTGAGGTCACCCCACTCGACTCGTATCGCGCTCGGGTATACGTTGCGCCGTTAGGTTTGTGGCTGACGCTGGAAGCGGGGAACTTCGAAAGCGTTACGGTCGATACGAATACAGGCAGGGTCCGACTGGGCTTAGCAGGCGCCACAACGTTCACGCAGTCAGCTCGTTTGCGAGTCGAGGAACCTGCGGGGAAGAGAACCGGCGCCTATCGTCCGCTACAAACTCTGGCGATCGAGCGTGGCGCGTGGGTTGTGCCGCTGAATAAGGACGTGACTTGGATCGAGCTCAGCGCGAGATAGCAGCAAAGGATTTGCAATCGCACTGGGCGGCAAAACAGCGGCTGCCGATGTTGCGGGCAGTTGCTTCAGCACTCGGCGGCGATTCCGCGATTCCTTCATGCGCAACTCTCGTTGTGAGGTCTAGTGCGAGTCGCGGGCCACGCGAGCTCCGCTGTGACCCACCAGGAAATCCAGGTCGGCGCCGAGATGTGCCTGTTGCACATGCTCCACGTAGAGGCGCTCCCAGCCGCGGTCGGGAAGCGGCGGAGCAGTCCATTGTGCGCGGCGGCGCGCGAGAGTTGCGTCATCAACGTCCAGGCGAATGAGCCGTTGCGCAACATCCAGCGTCACAAAATCGCCGGACTGTGCCAGCGCGAGTGGGCCACCCGCCGCAGCCTCGGGCGAAATGTGAAGGACGACGGTGCCGTAGGCGGTGCCACTCATACGCGCGTCGGAGATGCGGACCATGTCGGTCACGCCTTTCCGCAAGAGTTTCGGAGGAAGCGGCATATTGCCCACTTCCGCCATGCCGGGATAGCCGCGAGGGCCGCAATTCTTAAGAACCATCACGCAGCTCTCATCGATATCGAGGTCTTCGTCATTGATGCGCGCATGAAAGTCTTCGATGGATTCGAACACCACAGCACGCCCTCGGTGCTGCAGAAGATGAGGACTGGCTGCGGACAACTTGATCACCGCGCCATCGGGTGCCAAATTTCCACGCAGTACGGTAATGCCGGCATTTTCTTTAAACGGCGCGGCGAAAGGGTGAATTACGTCGCGATTCCAGCACGGCGCTTCCTTGACGTTCTCCCAGATCGACTTGCCGTTCACGGTAAGAGCATCGCGATGCAATGCGTCAGCTTCGCCCATTTCCCTGAGAACGGCAGGAAGGCCGCCGGCGTAATAGAGATCCTCCATCAGATATTTGCCGGAAGGCTGCAGGTTCACCAGGCAGGGCAGGGTTGCGCCAAGACGTTCAAAGTCGTCGAGCGCGAGCGGCACGCCAATGCGGCCTGCGATCGCGATCAAATGGATGACCGCGTTGGTTGATCCACCAATGGCGGCATTGGCACGGATGGCATTTTCAAACGCCTCTCGCTTCAGAATGCGGGACATGCAAAGGTCGTCGCGAACCATTTGCACAATGCGTCGGCCGCTCAACTGGGCGAGCGTACTGCGGCGCGCGTCGACTGCTGGAATCGCTGCATTCCCCGGCAAGCTCATGCCGAGCGCTTCCACCATGTTGGCCATCGTGGAAGCCGTGCCCATCGTCATGCAATGGCCCTTGGAGCGATGCATACAGCTTTCCGCTTCGAAGAACTCAGCCAGTTTCATCTCTCCGGCACGCACCTGTTCGTGCATTTGCCAAACGCCCGTCCCGGATCCGAGATCATGGCCATGAAATTTCCCCGAAAGCATCGGGCCGCCGGAGAGGCCAATGGTCGGCAGATCGCAGGACGCAGCACCCATAAGAAGCGAGGGAGTCGTCTTGTCGCAACCCATCAGCAGAACAACGCCGTCGAGGGGATTTCCGCGAATGGATTCTTCCACGTCCATACTGGCGAGATTGCGGAAGAGCATGGCCGTGGGACGCAGAAGAGTCTCGCCCAGCGACAGTACCGGAAATTCCAGCGGAAAGCCGCCTGCCTCCCATACACCACGCTTCACACAGTCGGCCAATTCGCGAAAATGGCCGTTGCAGGGTGTCAGTTCAGACCAGGTATTGCAGATCCCAATCACCGGACGGCCATCGAACAGGTCATGAGGCCAGCCCTGGTTCTTGATCCAACTGCGGTAGAGGAAGCCCATCTTGTCCTGGCGTCCAAACCATTCCTGGCTGCGGAGCTTTTTCATGGATGCAATACTCGAAATGAATTTGTATGAGCGCGTCGATCATATCGTAAAGAGCTGCAGTAAACGTAATCTCAATTCGCTTGACGAGCGCGAAACCGGGGTGGATGATCTCGAACATTCAGAACAGTCAGCTCGAATCGGTAAACGATTACTACGGGCGCTATAATTCGGGACGCATATTCCGCAATGGAGAAGGACTTATGTCAAAGGCGAAAGGAATGTCTCGGCGTCAGTTTGTCAGCACCGCAGCAGGAGTAGCCGCTATTTCATCTCTGGCTCCTAAGTCTGTTTTTGCGGCAACAAGAGCCGAATCCTCTGGCAGCGCTGTCTCCGCTCTACGCGACGAGCCCACTTGGAAGGACCAAGGGGTAGAGAATTTATCCAAGTCTCCTCATGCCAAGTTGCATGACATTCCCGTGCATGCCGTCACCATCCAGAGCGGATTCTGGGGGCGCCGGCGCGAGACCAACGTGACAAAGAGTATTCCGAGCATGCATGACTTGCTTGAGGCCAACGGACGCATGAACAATTTTCGCCGTTTGGTCGGCAAGAGTAACGCCCCGCAAATCGGTCCCGTGTTCTCCGATTCCGATGTCTACAAGTGGACGGAAGCGGTTGGGTTCGTTTTGCAGTCGGGCGACCGTCCTGAGCTGCGCGCCATGGCCGAGAAACTGATCGACGAAGTTGTAGCCGTCCAGGAGCCCGACGGTTATCTCAATACTTACTACCAGGAAGAGCACAAATCCCTGCGGATGCTTCCCCAAACGCAGACCACCGGACACGAACTCTACAACACCGGCCACATGTTGCAAGGAGCCATTGCTTACTACCGGGCCACTGGCGATCGCAAGTTGCTGGATGCGGGCATTCGCTTCGTGAACGACTTTCTCCTGCCCAACTATGGCCCCGCTCCGAAGAAGCCGATTGTTTCAGGACATCCGGAGATCGAGATCGGGCTGATTGAGCTGTACCGCATCACAGGCGACAAGCGCCAACTGCATCTGGCCGGCTACATTTTGCAAGGCGACAAGCGCATCGAACTTCCGGAGCACCGAACCATTTACATGTTTAGCGGCACTCCGTTCACTGCAAGAACCAAGCTGGAAGGGCATGCCGTTCGCGCCATGTACGCGTGCTGTGGCGCGACCGACTACTACATGGAAACCGGAGATGAAGCGTACTGGCAAACCTTGAACAATCTCTGGGAGGACATGACATTAACCAAGATGTACGTCACCGGAGGCGTCGGCTCGCGATCGGATGGCGAAGCATTCGGCGATGCCTACGAACTGCCGAATTTCCGGGCTTACGGAGAGAGTTGCGCCGCCATCGGCAATATGATGTGGAACTGGCGCATGCTGGCCGCTACAGGAGATTCCAAGTTCTCCGATGTGATCGAGCGAGCGCTGTACAACGGCATCAACTCCGGCATGTCGCTGGATGGCGTGATGTACTGCTATCGCAACCCGTTGGCCTTTGACGCAACCACGGGCGACAAGATTCGCAATCCGTGGTACGACGTCACCTGCTGTCCGCCGAATCTCGAGCGGACCTTTGGTTCCTTGCCGGGATATTTCTACAGCACGAGCAGCGACGGCGTGTACGTGCATCTCTATGACAACTCGCAACTGGACTGGCATCTGGAAAATGGCACCGGGCTGAAAATTACGCAGACCACAAAATATCCCTGGGACGGCGGTGTGGAGATAGCGGTTGCGCCCGCCCAGCCATCCGAGTTTAGCGTCTATCTAAGAATTCCCGGATGGGCCGATCGTGCGGACGTGACTGTGAATGGAAAAGCTTTGAGCGGTGTTACGCCCGGGAAATATCTGGACATTCGGCGGCGGTGGTCGCAGGGCGATATCATCCGT
>JAICJP010000393.1 GCA_025928375.1 Candidatus Sulfotelmatobacter sp. | reverse complement strand
CCGCCTTGCATCCCCTGCGCCACGATCAGCCTGCGAGCCTCGCCGCGGATTTTGGGCAACTTCATCCCGAACCACCACGCGCCCCCAATCGACGCCACTCCGCCGATCGCCACGGTCATCGGCGCACCCACGCGATCGGACAGCACACCTCCGAGCAGCGCGCCCAGCGGAGCCATTCCCATGAACATCATCGAATACACCGCCATCACCCGCCCGCGCAGGGCATCCGGAACCATCACCTGGATCAGCGTGTTCGATGACGCCATCTGCAGCATGATGAAATATCCCACCGGCAACAGCAGCAGCACCGAAACCCAAAACGATTTGGATACTGCGAACAGGATCAGGCTCACGCCAAATGCCGCGCAACAAACCGTAACCCATTTGCCCAGTCCCTTCACCCCGGTCCGAATGGCCAATGTCAGGGCGCCTAGCAGTGCTCCCACCCCGGACGCGCCCATCAGGATTCCAAGCCGCACCGCTCCCAGGTCGTGCGAGCCAATCATCGACGCAAATTCCTGGCCGCCGCTGTGCAGGATGCGATCCGCAAAAATCGGCATCAGCACGACATAGGGCATCCCCGTAATGCTGACCAATCCCAAAAGGATCAACAACGCGCGGATTGGCGCCGTTCGGTTCACGAACTGAAAGCCCTCCACGATGTGCTCCCACGGCGAAGTCTTCTCCGACACCCGCGCGGGCGCATGCACATTCATCAGCATCAGCCCCGCGATTACCGCAATGTAGCTGACGCCATTGGCAAAGAAACACCAGCCTTCGCCCAGCCGCGCTACCAAAACGCCCGCAACCGCCGGCCCGATCACGCGCGCCCCATTGAACATCGACGAGTTCAGGGCGATCGCATTCATCAGATCGTCTTTCCCCACCATATCGACGAGGAACGACTGCCGTCCGGGTATATCGAACGCGTTTACCACGCCCAGCAGCGCCGCCAGCACAAAAACGTGCCATACCTTGACGTAATGCGTCAGGGCCAGCGCCGCGAGAATAAACGCCAGAATCATGGACGCAACCTGCGTCGCAATCACCACATGCTGGCGATTGCTGCGGTCAGCCGCAATGCCGCCCAGCGGCGCAAACAGAAACACCGGAATCTGGCTGGCAAACCCCACCGCCCCCAGCTGCAGCCCAGATCCGGTCAGGCGGTACACCAGCCAGGACTGAGCCACCGTCTGCATCCAGGTACCGACCAGGGAAATGAGTTGTCCACTGAAGAAAAGCTGGAAATTTCGATGCCGGAGAGCGCGTCCCGCCGCCTGCCACCGCAGCCTTTGGCCCACCGGCTGCGCACCGGCCTCGAGGTTGTTGTCGATAGACTCGTTCGATTCAGTCACGGGTCTTTTGATGATCTTGCCCTGGCAATGACACCACTATATCTCTCCGGTCCGAGCTCGGGTTACCGGCTCCAGAAGGAGCGAAGAGCGGGAGCTGTTCAGCTCTTAACTAACTTGCAACTTTCTTTATCGCTCAATCTGAGCTAAAGTCTTCCTCTGCGCTTTTCGGCGATTCGGCCAAAGGAAGTGACCCAATGACCACTCCTCCACTTCAAGTTGAACGCCGCGTTGGACAGCGATTCCCTTACCTGCTGCCTACTTCATTTCGTCAAACCAGCGATGGCATTGAAGGTGTCGGTTTCACCCAGGATCTAAGTTCGCGGGGAGTGTTCTTTCTGACGGATGCGCCCCTCACGGAAGGTTCCGAGATCGAGTTGACCCTCCGCATGCCTTCCGAGATCACGCTCGGTCAAAGTATGCCGGTTCGCTGCAAGGGTCGCATCCTGCGAATCGTTCGTCCGAACGGCACGTCGCCGATCCCCTTGTCCGGCGCCGCGCACGCGAAGATCGGGGTTGCCGTCCGACTGGAATGTTACGAATATCTTCCCGAGTGCGCCGACTCCCATATACGGGTTGCGGCCCTCCATCCTCGTCACGAAGAGGAACGGGGCCAGGCGCAAACCCCGTCTGCCAGACTCGCTTAGAACCCTTTTTTGAGGTCGCAAGTTGCGACCTCAAATGCTTATTTCAAAAATGTGCAGTCGGGACCTCGCCCCCATTCACTTCGCGACCGGCGCGGCCGCAGCCGCAACCAGCACCCAGCCCTTCTGTTTGTAGACCCACGTGTCCACGAACCTCCACTGTTGCAGGGTTCGCCTTCCACGATGTATGTGGCTCTCGCTATAACTTCCTACCACGATCGCGGTGTTTCCGAAGGTGCGCACAGTCATAGGCTCTATGCTGATCTGATCCAGATTCGTGGGTTGCGCCTTGATTCGGGAGAGGTACTCCCCCTTGCTCACCAGCCGCCCATATTCGACATAGACGAGGCCGTTGTCAAAAATCATGTCGAGAGCGCGGTTATCGTTCCGTGCCTGGCCGACTGTCCATTGCTTTTCCAGGGCGCGGATGGCCGCTGCTGTTCCAGGGTCGGACGATGCCTGTCCCCACGCGGCCACGGATAAAACGGAAACGGCAATCAGGGCGAATCTCACGATCCTCCAGGCGCGACTGATCCGAACCAAAAATTCAGCTCGCAGGCGTAGACACGCTGGCAATAATGAGCCAGCGCCCGTCGCTGTTCAAGCATGTATCCACGAATCGGCCTTGGCGCGCAAAGGGTTTTCCCCCTCGCAGCCCGCTCATTTGAAACCGCCCGGTTACGATGGCAGTATCACCGTGCACTCGTACGACCATATCCTGAATGACGTAATGGAGCGAATCCAGGCTCCGCAGAGAGGCCAATACTTCTGTTTTGCTTTGCGATCGCCCCTCGAATGAGACCAGCACGAACTCATCTGCCAGGGCTGCATCGAGCGTCTTGAAGTCGCCGCCGGGCAAAGCTTGCACCCGCACCAGACGTTCCAGCGCCATGACTCTGGATTGAATTTCAGAGTCATATGCGCTTTGCGCAGATGCCTGCGAGAATGCCAAGCTCGCAGCCACTGCAACGAGGACAAACTTATTCATCTGCGGTCTCTCAAAGAATCATCGGCAATGGCTCAAATTCCTTTATGGCGCTCCACTCCCGCAAACGCCCGCGATCTGAGATGATCGAGAGCACCATTCCAAATTCCAGGAGAACGCATGGCGCGCATCAGCCTGATCGGTCCAGATACTGCAGCGGCAGACGTGAAAGAAATTTACGAGAAGACCCTTCGCGGCAAGCCCGGAAACGCCCAGAAGGCATTGGCCCACCGTCCGGAGATGTTAAAGAACTTCTTAGGTTTTTACGGCAGCGTGGGCAAGTCGCTCGACCGCAAGCTTTATGAACTCATCTACATTCGCGTGTCGCTGATCAATGGATGCCGCTACTGCACTCAGCACCATGTCACATCGTCGAAGCGTGTGGGCTTGACCCCCGAGGACTGGGCCGCGCTGAAAGCGGGCGACTACTCCCGCTTCGAAGACAAAATGCGCATTGCTTTGACCTACACCGAGAAACTAACCCGCGCCCCACAGTCCATCACGGACACGGATTTCGCGCCGCTGCGCGAAAAATTCTCAGAACCGGAAATTGTCGATATCCACCTGCTCACAGGACTCGCCAATCTCACCAACCGCTTCACCGCTCCGCTGGGGCTGGAGTTGGAATTTCCCGAGGAAAAAATTTGAGACGGAGCGTATGGCCACTCCAGAAATGCCGTGTTCCTTCGCTCTATGTCTGGTAAGAAGCTAGTAGCGTCTACTCCTAGCCAATCCCCAGGCGGGGGTGGCTAGGAGCCAGCAGCTGAGAAGCTACCAGCGCTGCTATCAAAGAATCTGCCGCTTATCCCCGACCCGCCTGGTCACTCGCTCGCGATCAAGATATTCGAGCAGCGGGATCGCATATTTGCGGCTCACCCCTGTCAACTCCTTGAACGTCGCCACGTCGATGGTCGCGGACTTCGCCTTCTGCGCCGCAAGGCGTTTGCGCAGGTCCTCGAGCGCGCTTCGATGAAATACCAGCTCATCGGAAAGCTTGATCAGCACTTTGTCGCGAAGCAGAAGAGTCACGATCTTTTGCGCGCGCACTTTGTCGATCTTCAGACCCGCGAGCACCTCGTTCAGCGCCGGCACTTTCAAGGCCGCAGCAGCGAACGCCTCTTCAATTTTTTTCTTGGACTCCGCTTCCTCGTCTTTCATGACGACGCCGCGTCCCGCCAGGTTCACCAGATCCCCTGAAAGCGCGAGTTTCTTTTCCTGCGCGAGT
>JAICJP010000117.1 GCA_025928375.1 Candidatus Sulfotelmatobacter sp. | reverse complement strand
TTTGGAGGGTTCACAACTGTGAAAAGCAGTAAGCTAAACACGACGCTGAGTGTGATGAAGAGAATCGCGACAATCTTCATGCTGCCATCTCCTTAGTGTTCTGGGACGCCGAACCCTCGGCGCAAACATAAGCCCTGAAAAGAATCGGGGACGCGGCTGAGCATGGAACTCCCAAAGCACCTCGAAATCACTTCCGAAGTCATGATTTCCTGAGGTGGATGCCTCTAGCCTCGTTCCAGATGACAAATGGTAGCGAAACTCAGGAAAAGAGCGCCGGGTAGCTAGTCACAGCTCGGTGTGATTGAAATCACACTCCGCATCGGGATGTGGAGTTTGAGTGTTTTCGCGTCGAAGACAGAAACGATCATGTCGCAGGATGCGGAAACTGCGGAAGGATCTGATATTCCGGGAGTTGACCATCGATGCTAGAACCGTGTTCTCCGCAGCAAGGCTACTGTTTGGGTGCCGATAAGAATGGAAAATGGCAGCCCTGCGGCGAGTTTCTTTGCCCGCTCACACATAAGCCATGATCCGGAGCACAAAAGCCCGGAGAATGACGTGTGCGTTTCGTCACATACTACAGACTCGACTTCCTTGTGTCCTACAGCGCGTTTCAACCTCCGCGCTCTGCAGATTTCCGCATCAGTTTTGGAAAGAAGGGTACAGGACATCTGGTTGTTACCCTGAAAATAATCTGCCGAGTGATGTCGGCACTCCTCACAGACCAATGGCGCGCCACTCAACGCCTGACGATCACGGCTGGACTGCGGTATGAAAACCAGCGGCCCGCAACCGAACGTTTTAATCGGCTGACTTACTTCGCTAGAATGGTTTGAACCAAATCAGCACAGGAGCTGGCTTCCCGGTGCATGGAGTATTCGAACACGCCAACAAAAACAACCGGTACGCCTGGGGACCCGAGAACCTCAACTTCGCTCCGCGCCTTGGAATTACGTACAAAGTCACCGACAAGCTGGTTGCCCGAGTGGGAGCAGGTATGTTTTGTGCGCCGGTTGCAGCGATGGTCAGCTTTCGACCAACCCGGTGAACACCTTGGATTTTCTTCTACTACGAACTGGATTGGAAGCCAGGCCAGAGAAGGGTATATTCCATCCAATCTGGTCAGCAACCTCTTCCGCAATGGGCTGCTCCAGCCGGTTGGTACCGGCGCCGTCACATATTGCGGATAGCGTTTACGTGCTTTTGCCCTTAAAGGATCAGAATGAATCGTCGGGAGTTTAGTAAAGCCTTGGCGGTTTCGTCCTCGGCTCTCCTGTGGCCTCGCCTTGCCCGGGGATCTTCGGGCCGAATCGAGCCTGCTACGCGCCGCACCCGCGGATTGCATGAATTTGAGAAATTGCAATTCGGCGTCTCGTTCCATTTCAGCATGAATACCTTCACTGGAAACGATTACGAAACAGGTGGAGTCCCGGCGAGCACGTACAATCCAACGAATCTCGACGTGCGCCAATGGATTCGAGTAGCACGTGACCTGGGCGCGCGCTACGCCGTGCTCACTGCGAAACACATGTCGGGTTTTTGCCTTTGGGACGCTAAAGACTACGACTACGACGTCGCCTCAAGTCCAAACAAGACCGACGTTGTGGCGGCATTTGTGGCTGCCTGCAAAGAATACGGGCTCAAGCACGGCTTCTATTACTGCATCCTCGATCCCCACAATGAGGGCAAGTTCGACTGGGACATTCCGGTGCAGGAGGGCTATTACAAACTGATCAAGCAGCAACTAACGGAGTTGCACAGTAAGTATCCGAACACGCTGTACCAACTGCTCGATATCACCTGGAAACTCTCAAGTGATCAGCGTTGGGAACTGTATGAGTTGATCAAACAATTCAGCCCGCACGGAATCGTAGTAATGAATCAGGCTTACTATCAAAGCAAGCGCAATTTGGGGCGCATATGCGAGCCGAAAAGCTGGCCAACAGACGTCATCAATGGGGAGGATCAGTTGCCACCGCCTGAAGGGCACGATCCGCATGTCAAATTCGAGGGGAAAACCTATTACATGCCGATGGAGGCGTGGATACCGACTGGCCCGCCGTTCAAGCCCTTGCCTCCCATGAATAGTTGGTTCTGGCGTCCGGGATTCACGACCCAAAGTGCGGAAAAGATCGCCGCAGAATACGCAGAATGCCGGAAGCAGAACGCGAACTTACTGCTGAATCTCTCGCCGGACACTAGTGGGCAACTTCCTCAAGAAGCCGTCAACACACTGCATGAGGCCGCTCGCATCATCAGGGGAAAATCTTAGCTGTCCTTAGTATTGAACCCACGAAACACGCGGTCGCCAGCCCGGGAACACGTCCAGGATCTCAAGGGAAATTCCGCCCGAACTCAACGAGCATCTGGTGATTGCCTGCCAAGGCGCGACGGTTTCCGACCTGGTATGTGCCATACAGCGTGAGCTGTGACGTCATTTTGAAGATGATTCCAGGAGTCACGTAGCCCAGAGCCTGGTCTCCCGTGTACCAGTCGGCTGCAAGGGTGAACCTGCCGGTCATCGGCTGCTCGATGGCGAATTGGCCTCCGACTCCATTGCCTGAAGCAACAACTTGTTTGGTGAAGGCATATGTGCCGAAGGTCGCCCGCGTTTTCGTATGCCAGGTTTTTGTGAATTCAGCGTACGTGTAATTCCCTGCACTATAGGTTCGGTTCTGGACGGGTATGAAGATGTCGTCGCCGATCAGAAAAGCCCAGCCATTCTTCCCACCGTCGTAGGCCTTCCATTTAATTGTTGCCGTGGGGGTGGCCTGCAAATTGCCAGGAGCGGAGAAGCCGTTCAAATTAAGTCCCACTTCAACCCGGTGCCCGACGCCAACGACAATCCTTGGCGTGAAGCTTCGAACTGCATTTTGTGGCATGTAAGTGGCGTCGAATTCAAGGTAGATCTTTCTACGGTCAAGAACGTCGCCACTCGGCACGTTGAACACCGTCTGCTGTGACAGCGACGGAACCGCATAGGACATCAGCAGCATACCAACGAAAATGCACGTGAGTCCTGTTTGCTGATCGTGCCTCACCGACGCGCTAACCGATCAAGCGCAAGGTTGAGTTCGAGCACGTTGACCCGCGATTCGCCCAGAATTCCAAACTGCCGCGGCTCAATATGGGCCTGCACCAACAACTCGACCTGCTCTTCATTGAGGTGGCGCTCACGGGCGACTCGGGGTACTTGAAAATAGGCGGCAGCGGGCGTGACGTCCGGGTCAAGGCCAGAAGCCGAGGTTGTAACCAGGTCAATCGGCACTGGCGCATTCGGGTTCTCTTGCTGCAGCGAGGCGCTGTTCTGCCTCACTCGGTCGATCAGCTTCTGATTTGTTGGCCCGAGATTTGTTCCGCCTGAATTCGCCGCGTCATACCCCGATCCCGCCGCCGATGGCCGGGAGTGAAAGTAACCTGCCCCCGTAAACGGCTGGCCGATGATGCGGGACCCGATCACGGTACCGTCACGCACAATCAACTGCCCGTTCGCTTTGTCACGGAAAAGCAATTGAGAAACCGCAGTCATCGCCAGTGGATAGATAAGTCCCAAAAGTGCCGTCGTAACGATCGTCATCAGTACCGAGATTGTGATGTTTTTCTTCATACGGACCTCAGGCCAGATGCACGGCGATAATCAGCATGTCGATGAGCTTGATTCCGATGAACGGAACGACAATTCCGCCCAGGCCATAGATCAGAAGGTTGCGGCGGAGCAGCGCGGCAGCGCTCATGGGACGGTACTTGATACCGCGCAGCGCCAGCGGGATAAGCGCGATGATCACCACCGCGTTGAAGATCACCGCCGATAACACGGCAGATTGCGGCGTCTTCAGGTGCATGATGTTCAGCGCGTTTAGGACGGGAAATGTCGCGGCGAACATCGCCGGAATTATCGCGAAGTATTTGGCAACGTCATTCGCTATGGAAAAGGTTGTCAGCGCGCCGCGTGTCATTAGCAATTGCTTGCCGATTTCAACTACTTCGATCAGTTTGGTCGGATTCGAATCCAGATCGACCATGTTGCCGGCTTCCTTCGCGGCTTGCGTACCCGTATTCATCGCCACCCCAACATCCGCCTGCGCAAGTGCGGGTGCATCGTTGGTGCCGTCCCCCGTCATGGCGACTAGCTTGCCTTCGCCTTGCTCCCGGCGAATCAAGTCCATTTTGTCTTTCGGTGTCGCCTGCGCGAGAAAGTCGTCGACACCCGCTTCTCTTGCAATGGCGGCGGCAGTGAGCGGGTTATCCCCGGTAATCATGACGGTACGGATGCCCATGGATCGAAGCTGATCAAAGCGTTCGCGCATCCCGCCTTTCACGATATCCTTGAGTTCAATCACCCCTAGCGCACCGCGCTTTCGTTCGGCAACGACCAGCGGAGTGCCTCCGGAGTGGGCGATCTGATCGACGTTACATCGAAGTTCCTGGAGAAACGTTGTGCCATTTTCCCTAAGGTAACGTTCGATAGAATCTACCGCACCCTTTCGGATTTCGAAGCCATTCATGTTCACACCCGACATCCGGGTCTGAGCGGAGAATGGAACGAATTGCGCCTGGTGCGAGGCAAGCTCTCGGCCTCGCAGTCCGTACTTCTCTTTTGCGAGCACCACAATGGAACGCCCCTCAGGCGTTTCATCGGCAAGCGAAGACAGTTGGGCGGCATCGGCAAGCTCGGTGTCCGTGATTCCGGGAGCCGGCACGAAGCGCGCTGCCTGTCGGTTTCCAAGCGTGATCGTTCCAGTCTTGTCGAGCAGCAACGTGTTCACATCGCCCGCTGCTTCCACGGCGCGACCTGACATCGCGAGTACGTTGTGTTGGACGAGACGGTCCATGCCTGCGATGCCGATTGCGGAAAGCAATCCGCCGATGGTCGTTGGGATCAAACACACCAGCAGGGACACGAGTACAAACACCGTTTGCGGCGAGCCGGAATAAATAGCGAATGGCTGAAGGGTGACCACGGCCAGCAGGAAAATAATCGTCAATCCCGCTAGCAAAATGTTGAGCGCGATTTCGTTTGGAGTTTTCTGCCGCTCCGCACCTTCGACCAGAGCAATCATCCGGTCGAGAAAGGTCTCGCCCGGATTCGACGTGACCTTGATCTTGATCTGATCCGACAGGACGCGAGTGCCGCCGGTCACGGCCGAGCGGTCGCCGCCCGCCTCGCGAATTACAGGAGCAGACTCGCCGGTAATCGCCGACTCATCCACCGACGCCACTCCTTCGATAATTTCGCCATCCCCAGGGATAAATTCGCCCGCAGATACCCACACGATGTCTCCGGTCCGCAATCTTGAACTCGGGACTTGCTCCGTCGAGCCGTTGGCGAGCTGTCGATTGGCAATGGTCTCGGAGCGAGCCTTACGCAACGTATCGGCCTGAGCCTTGCCGCGGCCTTCCGCCATCGCCTCGGCAAAATTGGCGAACAAAACGGTGAACCACAGCCACAGGGTGATCTGCAGGTTGAACCCGAACGCCGTATGCGGGTGGCGGATCAGCAATGCCGTCGTCATGACGCTTCCCACTTCCACGACGAACATCACCGGGTTTCCCATCATTTTTCGAAGGTTTAGCTTCAGAATGGCATCGCCGCCCGCGACCCGAACGATCTTCGGGTCCCACAACGATCTTCGAGATGGTTTGTTGGCCATGGTTCCTCAGAATGTCTTTCCCGCTTGCATCAACAGATGTTCCAGGATCGGTCCCAAGCTGAGCGCCGGGAAGAAAGTAAGCGCGCCGACGATGATGATGACCCCGATCAGCAACACGGTGAACAGGAGCGTAGTCACCGGAAATGTGCCGAGCGAAGGTGGAACGTATTTCTTTTGTGCGAGATTTCCAGCGATTGCCAGCATGGGAATGATCATCAGAAATCGCCCGGCGAGCATCGTTAAACCGATGGTGGTGTCGTACCACGGAGAATTCACTGCGAGTCCCCCGAACGCCGAGCCGTTGTTTCCCGCACCTGACGTGTACGCGTAAAGAATCTCAGTCAGCCCGTGCGGTCCGGGGTTCAGGATGGCCGACGTACCAAATCCATTGACCGACGAAATGGCGCTCAACACGAGGATCACAAGTGGGAATATCAGCGCAACCAGCATTGCCATTTTTACGTCGTAGGCTTCAATCTTCTTACCCAGGTACTCGGGTGTACGGCCGACCATCAGGCCGGCTATGAATACCGTCAGCACGATGTAAATCAGCATTCCGTACATGCCTGCGCCAACGCCGCCGAAAATGACTTCGCTCAGCATGATATTGACAAGCAAAACCATCCCACCCAGAGGCGTGAAGGAATCGTGCCAGCCATTAATTGCGCCACAACTCGCGTCAGTGGTCGCGGTCGCCCACAATGCAGAGTTGGCGATCCCGAAGCGGACTTCCTTGCCTTCCATGTTGCCGCCCGACTGCATTGACGTGGGACGCTGATCAGCACCGGCGAGCAATGGATTGCCCTTCCCTTCTGCCCAGTAGACGGTGCTCACACCCACCGCGAACAGCACGGCCATGGCCGCCCAAACCGCCCAGCCATGTTTTTGTGAGCCCGTCATGCGGCCCAACGTGTACGTTAGGCCGGAGGACACTGCAAAGATCGAGAACAGTTCGATCAAGTTCGACAGCGGCGTCGGATTTTCAAATGGGTGAGCGCTGTTGGCATTGAAGAAACCACCACCGTTCGTGCCCCACTCCTTGATGATTTCCTGCGAGGCAACCGGACCTTGCGCAATGGATTGTTCACTGATGGTTTCGACCGCTATTTTGCCGTCAGGACCGGTTACTTGCGCATGCTGCGGTTCGACCAGTTTTACCGTGTCATAAGGCCTGAGGTTCTGCACTACTCCTTGGGACACGAGAAACAACGTACCAATGACGCAGAAAGGCAGCAGGACCCACAATGAAGCCCGCACCATGTCGACCCAGAAATTGCCAATGGTCTGCATTTGACGCCGGGCGACACCCCGGATGAATGCGATCGCCAGCGCAATGCCCACTGCCGCTGATACAAAGTTGTGATAAGCAAGTCCCGCCATCTGGGTGAAGTAGCTCATCGTCGTTTCGCCGGAATAAGCCTGCCAGTTGGTATTGGTCGTAAACGACGCGGCGGTATTGAATGCAAGGTGAGCGGGTGAAACGCCGGGCAATTTCTGGGGATTTAGTGGAAGCACGCCCTGGAGCCGTTGCATGCCGTACAGCACGAGCATGGAAACAGCGCTGAACAGCAGCATCGCGACGGCGTACTCCGTCCATCGCATCTCGTGCTGCTCGTCCACACCAGTCAGCCGGTAAATGAGACGCTCGACCGGTCGCGCAATGGGGTCTAGAAAGGTCTGCTCCCGGCTGAAAACCCGGGCCATGAACACGCCTAGCGGCTTCGTCACGGCAAGAATTAGTGCCAGAAACAGAGCGATTTGAAACCAGCCATTTGCCGTCATCTAGAGCTTCTCCGGCCGCAACAATGCGTAAAGCAGATACAGGGTCAGACAGGCGCTGGCAAAAAGAATGAGGATGGATTCGAAGGTCATAGTTACCTCATGCGATCACAGAAGCGAACGTATCCGATGGCCAGCGTGAAAAAAGCAACGGTAAGCGCGATAAAGATCAGGTCCTGCATAGTCACTCCGCCTCCGCTTTGCCTGGTATGTGCTTCCCAACAATTTCGCGGGGGGCCTTAACTCCAGCAAGAATAATGACGAGTGCCGAAGCAAGAGTCCCGAAGACGAAGATCTCTTTTAGGATCCGAATTGCGGTAACCAGGAGGAATCGCGTGAACGCTTCCATACAAGCCATTGGAAGGCACGGCGACTAAAATGCGGATAGAAAGTACGTTAAAAGTTCGTAAACGCGGAACTATTCGCCAGGGTCAAAGCGGTAGCCGATCCACGGATCGTTGAGAATATAGCGGGGATTTTCGGGATCGCGCTCCAGTTTCTTGCGCAAATGATTTACAAACACCCGCACGTATTCTGGCTGCTCAATGCTGTTCGCGCCCCACACCGCTGCGAGCAACTTTCGCGTGGTGATGACCTTCCGCGGGTGTTGCGCGAGATAGACGAGAAGATCGAACTCCTTCGGCGTGAGTCGAACCTCTCGCCCCGATACAGTTATGCTGTGAGCGTCGAGATCGATACGAAAATCGCCGTCCTCGATGAGAGTCTGCCCCGCAGAGACTTCCTTCAGCCGTCGCAAGTTTGCTCTAACCCGCGCCATCAGTTCATCGACTGAAAACGGCTTTGTCACGTAATCGTCAGCCCCGGCATCCAGCGCTTCAATTTTGGTCTTTTCCTGGTCTCGCACGGATAGCACGATGATGGGGATTTCGGATTTCTGGCGGATTCGCCGGCACAACTCGACGCCATCAACATTGGGCATCGCAAGATCCGTCACTACTAAGTCGGCGCGCCAGTCCTTCATCATCTCCAGCGCGCTCTCCCCGTCATGTGCCACGCGCACGTCATAGCCGTGTGCCGTCAACGCCGTCCGCAACACGCGCGTGATCTGCGGTTCGTCATCGACAGCCAGGATGTGATGGCGTTCTGTCACTTGGTTTGCGTCACGATGTGAACATCCACGGAGGGCGCGTCGCGCAGGAACTTGTGGATTGCTGACATGTACAGGTAGCGCCTCCAACCGGTGGTTGCCGAATGGCCAAAAACCACCTGAGTCACATGCTTTTCGCGCACGTACTTGGCAACCGTCTCTGACACCTTGTCTCCTTTGAGCTTCACCACCTCGGCCCCGAGGTTCTCCGCAAATTCAATATTGTGCCGTAAGGTGCGCTGGTCCTGGGGATTGCCATCTACTCCGATATCGACGTACAAGACAACAAAATCCGCGCTGATGGCCTGTGCCATCCGCCATCCCCGGGCAATCAAATATTGTGCGGCTGGATTCGAACTGATGCAGACGGCGATGCGCTCACGGACGCCCGGCTGCTCCACGCGTTCTTTTTCAAGGTACGATTCCAGGCCCCGATCAACCACTTGTGTGACCTGCCGCAGTGCCAACTCTCGCAGTGCGATCAGGTTACCGGGCCGGAAGAAGTGCCCGAGCGCGCGTTCTGCACGCTCAACCGGGTAGATGTCGCCACGCTCCATTCGGTGGCGAAGAGCTTCGGGAGTGAGGTCGGCCAGCACAATTTCGTTGACCCGCTGCATCACCCAGTCGGGCACGGTCTCGCGCACGGTCACACCCGTGATGCTGCGCACCATCGGCGTCATGCTCTCGATGTGTTGGACATTCATCGTCGAGAGTACGTCGATTCCTGCATCGAGGAGCTCGATCACGTCCTCGTATCTCTTGCGGTGTTTGCTGCCTTCCACATTGGTGTGGGCGAGTTCGTCAATAACCGCTACCGCAGGTTTGCGCGCGATGATGGCGTCAACATCCATCTCCTCGAAGAGAGCCCCTTTGTATTCGAGTCGACGCCGGGGCAGGCTTGGTAACTTCGCCACAAGTTCGCCAATGGGCTTTCTTCCATGTGTTTCAACAACGCCCGCAATGACATCTTCTCCACGGCTGTACCTCCGAACCGCCTCGCTTAGCATGCTGTACGTCTTGCCGACTCCTGGAGCGTAGCCAAGAAAGAGTTTGAGCAGCGCCTCCTTCTTTGGAGACGTTTCTTCCAGCCACTGCTCTGGTGTCTTTGTACCCACGGCACTATTGTGAACGAGTGGAGCCCCAATGCAGCAACGTTTATGCAGTTTTTATGCCTTTTCATTGCTGTCGAGGCGAATGCAGATGTCTTTGTCGAATAGAATTTGGGCGTGCCCCATCCCCTTAAGCGCATGCTGCTTCGGTTTGCCGCTTGCTCCGCGGTCGTAATTGCCATTACGACTGGCTATATCGGCTTTTTGCATGTCAATCCCACGACCGTGGCCTTGACGTTCTTGGTCGCCGTCCTCACAATTGCCGCTGCCTGGGGTCTCAAGTATTCGGTATACACGTCATTGATTGCGACGGCGTGCTTCAATTTCTTTTTCCTTCCCCCGGTGCGTACCTGGACAATCTCCGATCCGCAGAACTGGATCGCTCTTGCCGTCTTTCTAATCACCGCGATGATCGCCAGCCAGTTGTCTGACAAGGCGAGGCGGCAGGCTGCCGCCGCCGAGAACCGCCGCCGAGAGGTCGAGCGCCTTTACGCTTTCAGCCAGCAACTTCTGATTAAGGACAACATCCTTGAACTCCTAAACGAGCTGCCAAAGAAGATTGTTGACGAGTTTTCTGTCTCGGCGGCGGCGATCTTTTTGGCTTCTCGCCAGGCGCTGTACTACTCCGACGTAAGTGCGCACAGCCTCCTCTCTGCCGACGAGTTGAAGGCCGTCTTAGCTCGCGGCGAGCCTAGCGTTCACACGGAACGGGGCGTTGCGTTTATTCCCTTACGCATTGGTGTGCGAGCGGTGGGCAGCTTGGGCTTGATCGGCTATGTCTCCTATGAGACGTTGGAAGCCATTGGCACCATGGTGGGCATTGCCACTGAACGAGCGGGTGCAGTGGAGAAGCTCTCGCATGCAGAAGCGGCACGAGAAAGTGAAAGTTTGCGGTCGGCACTGCTCGACGCGGTCACCCACGAGTTTCGGACTCCGCTTACCAGTATCAAGGCGGCAGCCTCGATGTTAGCGTCCAACGTTCAACTGGACGATGCGGCGCGTAGCGACCTGGTCGCCGTGGTGGAAGAAGAAGCAGACCGTCTTAACCGGCTGGTGGGCGAAGCCGCTGAAATGGCACAACTGGATGCACATCAGGTGCGCCTCGACTTTGAGAGCCGGGATATTCGCAGCGCCATCGATGAGGCCTTGAGAGACCTTGGGGCGGTGCTCGACAATCGCCAGGTTGAAGTGAAAGTCGCCCCCGATCTCCCTGCAGTACGCATCGATAAGCAGCGGATTGCCGAAGTCATTCGTCATCTGCTGGAAAACGCCGTAAAGTATTCGCCCCCGGACACTCCGGTACACGTCACCGCCGAACGTACGGGCAAATATGTCACGGTGAGTGTTGCAGACCACGGCCCTGGGATTGATGATTTTGAGCAGTCGCTAATCTTCGAGAAGTTCTACCGGGGGCGTGGCCATCGATGCATTCAAGGGACGGGCATGGGCCTTCCCATCTCTAGAGCCATTGTCGAGGCACACAGCGGATCGATCGCCGTCATCAGCCAGTTGGGAAGCGGTTCTGTATTCTCATTCACCGTACCGATCGCCGGCCCAGACGCTGTCGAATAAATCGTTTGCGCGATTCCGGCGACGAATCTGCTCGCGTTGTCAGTATAAAGAGCCGAAGTAAGCTTCGACCGTAGCGGCATGTCAATGCATCCAAAAATTAAATATCTTGTCCGAAGAGCCCCGGGAAGAACAGCGAAGTCCAAAATTCAGGGGGCAAACAATTTGCGTCGGGGTTCTGTAGCCATGAATGCATTCTAAGCTTGCCCGCACACCGCTATTTCCTCGTTAAAGGTACCCAAATTCTTTGTAACTCTAGCGTTATACCGCTTCAGCGGGGCAGCACTGCCTTTACGGCAGGCATCCGAGCGATTAAACCCTCTCTGTGGCAGGCAAAAAGTTGCTATAGCAATGCGCATCCTGCAATTCACAGCCATCATTAAGCACATCTACTTACATCTACAGTGGCGCTGAGAAACGGAAGTAGCACCGGCTGCGAAGGTCGTTTTCTTAGACCGTTAGAGTCCAAAATTTCGAACGCTTCCAATCCTGGGTAAGCATTGCAAGATGCCGCAATTTTTTCCCCGCACCGCCAATTCGATTGCGCGCCTCTCATTATTGGCACTTGTGTTGGGGATTGCGCTCATAGCCTGGCTCGGAGCAATGATCGTTCGGTCTCCTTACGAGACCCTGCAAGACGTACCGCGGCGACAGCCGGTGCCCTTCAGCCACGAACATCACGTTGGAGGATTGGGCATTGATTGTCGCTACTGCCACACCACGGTGGAAGAGAGTTCATTCGCC